>NZ_DATMTE010000704.1:0-9249 GCF_035564935.1 Chitinophaga sp.
AAAGAAGCCCGGCCAGGGCATTGCAGCTAGTATGTAATGCCTTATCAGAAACGATTATTTTACAAAAAAAGAAGGGCCAGCCTATGAAAGACCAGCCCAAAACTCCTTTAGAATTTTGCCTCCGGCAAAGCGTGTTAATGCGGCAATAGCTCCGCCAGTTTTTTGTCCAGCTCTTCCCCGCGCAGGTTCTTCGCTACTATTTTCCCGTTAGGGTCCAACAGGAAATTCTGAGGTACTGCCCGCACCCCGTACAATTTCGCTACCTCGTTTTCCCAGAACTTCAGGTCTGATACATGCGTCCAGGTAAGTTGATCAGTATGAATCGCTTTCAGCCAGGCATCGTGCCCGTTGGCCTGATCCAGCGATACACCCAGGATGGTAAAAGACTGGTCCTTATACTTATTAAACGCAGCTACTACATGCGGATTTTCCGCACGGCAGGGACCACACCAGCTTGCCCAGAAATCTACCAGCACATATTTACCCCGGAAATCAGTAAGATGAACAGGCTTGCCCAGCGTATCATTTTGTGTAAACACAGGCGCCGTGGCGCCAATAGCCGTTTGCTTCCAGCCGCTGATCAGTGCAGCCAGCTCCTTTCCTCTTTTGCTTTCCTTAACGGAGGCCGACAGGGTATTGAACACCGTTTCCAGTTCCGCAGGGTTTTCAGGAATAGCGCCGGCACTGCTCTGCAGAGCGTCTACGCTTACCAGCGATGCCGGGTTTTCTTTGATAAATGCCTGGTATATCTTTTTCTCTTCCTCACGGATGGCCTTACTTTTTTCATCATAGGATTTCCTGTATTCAGGCGACTTCCGGGTTTCGTCGCTGGCAGCCATGTAATCTTCCACCAGCTGGTCACGCTGTGCAGCAGCTGGATTCAGTTTTGCCTGCAGGCGCTGCTGGTCGTTGTTCAGCCGGGAACCTTTTACGGTGGCGTTATATACGGAGTCTTTACTACTGAGTACAATGATGCCTTTTTCAAGATATACGGCCAGCATATCCGACTTGTACGACATCATGTTGGTGGGTGGCCCGTGGCGCAATACCAGCGTTGCTTTTACGGGATCGCCCACTTTGCCTTTAAATTCAAATACACCCTGCTGCAACGCGGCGGAATCCCTTACGGTAGTTCCGTTGGCGCGATACGTCAGGAACAGTTTGGCGGGTGCATCCAGCGTCCCTATTTTTCCTTTCAGTACATATGCTCCATCCTGGGCCATAAGGGCGGCAGGGAAAAAAGCCAGCATTGATACTAAGATGTGCTTCATGTTGATGTTTGTTTATGATTTAAAATGGTCTTCCATCCAGCGGTATATTCCATTGCGGGTTAAACTTCAATACCACGTTGGAAATAGTTAAAATAAAATCCTTTGAATCCACCGTTCCCTCGTGTATTTCTGCTCCTATCCTGTGTTGTATTTTCTGTTTGCTCCAGGGCTTGCCGGTTTCCAGGCAAAGCCTTTTCAGATCCAGGAAGCGTTTGAACGATCCCAGTGGCAGCTCTCTCCTTCTTTCGGCCAGCACCTGTCCTATCACTTCATCCTGGGAAGCTACAGGCAACGCAGGCGTGCCCGTTTTATAACGGTAACGGCGCAACGTATTCAGGTCGGCAATGGCGGCAGACAACTGGTTGGTGCGGGCATATCCTTCTGCGCGCATAAGCAGCAGTTCGGGGTAACTAAATCCTGCTGTCATGTTTGTTTTAGAACCGCGGTAGTACTGGATCCGGTCGCCGTCGTCGTAAGTAACGTTATTATAAGTGGTTTTATAACCGGGCGCTGTTAAAAAGAAATATTTGAACCGCAGGTCATTGGCCTGGTCATATAACGCAATCACTTCATCGGAAGGATAGCTGGAAGAAGACCTGCCGGCGCCGGCGTCAAGGTTCCGGTAAAGCAGGTTCTCGCGGCTGTTGGCCGCATTCAGGAAATTATCCGGTCCTTTAATGGTGCTGTTAACAAGGTTGGTGGGATCCGTCCACGAAAAACTGTTATAGTCGTAGATCAGTTTATCGGTTCCGCCTTTGCTGGCGGCAGTCCATGCAAGATTGGCGTAATACACCACGCTATCATACTTCTGTGTAAACAGGTGATAGTATGCCAGCAAAGCCTGGGCTGCCGCTTTATTCGGCCGCGATGGCCAGTTGGTTACTTCCGGTACATCCGGCAAAGCGGTGAGCACATCATTGGCCACCAGTGCAAAAGCCTGCTGCTGGGTACACAGGTCCGGCAATGGCGCCCCCATGTCAGCGCTGGTTACATAAGGAATCGTTTTGGTATCGTTGGGCGTACCGGGTTTATACACCGGGCCATATACCAGCGTGGTGATAAAATACGACCATGCCCTGTCTACCAGCGCCTGTGCTATCACTGTTTTTGCGTACTGCTGGTTTTCCGCACTGAGGTTGGGAATGGCCCGTACACCATCTATCACGTTGTTGAAATAGGCCATGGACCGGTAGGTACCCCAGTCCCAGAAATAATCCGATGTAGCCGGATTTTTGTAAGGCTGCCTGAAAACGTAGGCCCAGTAACGGTCGATGTTAGGGTGGTTGTTTGCCTTGTAATTAATATTGCCTATCCCTTCGGAAAGCGACAGGTTATCTGTTAAATACCCAAGGTTACAGCCGGTGTTGTTATCGATAAACACCCACTGGGCAATATTGCTGTTATCCAGCAGGTGGTCAAAATCGGCCACTTCTGAAGGGATCAGTTTTCCTTTGGGTTTTACATCCAGGAACTTCTGGCAGGAACTGACGCTCCCTGCTATGATGATAACGAGTATGAGTATACGCTGTTTCATGATCGCCGTATTAATTGTTAAAGACTGAATGATAACCCTACATAAAATTCCGGCCGCAGTGCCAGGGAAGAGAATCCTTGTTCTGTAAATGCACCGGTGCCACCAGAGAGGTTTAACTCTGATGTTTCAGGATCACGGTGATCGCTGTTGGCGGTGATCAGGAACAGGTTCCTTGTCTGGAAATAGATACGTGTGCTGGTAAAGCCGATACGTTTCAGCAGGCGCGGATTAATATCGTAGGTTAAGGTTACATCTCGCAGCTTCAGATAATTGGCGCTTTCAATGAGTATATCCGAATAAGGGAAATAAAACATATCCATATTCCAGCCGCTGAGTTTCGGATAAATGGTATGGGCTTCATCACCCGGTTGTTTCCATCTTTCCGATACATGTTTATTAAGAATATTAGATCCGCTGAAAGCATCTCTCCTTAACACATTCCCCATCTTTGCAATAAACATGAACGACAGGTCAAAATTTTGTACACGGAAAGAGTTGGTTAAGCTGATCGCATATTTAGGTCGTAATGTGCCGCTGTAGACCAGGTCGCCCACATCTACGTTACCGCCACCGCTTTTTTCTCCTTTGGCCGTATAAAATTGAGATACCCCGTTATTATCCAGGCCGGCAAACTTGTAGCTGTACAGGGCATCCAAAGGATCGCCCGCTTTTTTGATGGCGCCACTGGTGATACTGGAAGGATACTGGTAATTCACATTATAAGTAACTACCGTGTTATTATTATAACTGAAGTTGAGGAAGGTGTTCCAAATAAATTTACGTTTGCGCAGCACATCAGCATTCACTGAAATTTCATATCCCTTGTTTTGCACTTCGCCGATGTTCTTCACCACCGAGCTGAAACCACGTGTGGGATCAATGGCGTCAGACGCCAGCAGATCGCTGCTGTTGCGCTGGTAATAATCTGCCGTTACATTGATGCGGCGGTTCAGCAGGGAAATGTCCACACCAAAGTTGGTGCTTTTTGTTTTTTCCCAGCGCAGGGAATTATTAGGTGGAGAAGAGATACTGTAAGATACATCCCCGGTATAATTGGAATAACTGCCGGGGGTAATGATAAGGAAAGGGCCTGAGTTCAGGGAAATATTTCCATTGATGCCATAGGACGCCCGCAGATCAAGCCGGTCGATGACCGGAACATTAAAGAATTTTTCCTGCGCCAGTTTATAGGTACCGCCGGCAGACCACAGCGGTTTGTAACGGTAACGGGGATCGGTACCAAAGAAATTGGTTTGATCCAGCCGGATACTTCCGCTGAGAATAAACCGGTTATCATATTCATAGGAGCCGTTGGCATACCAGGAAACAAAGCGGTTATCGAGGTAAGCATAGTTGCCTATACTGGCAGTGGGCCTGTTGGTGCCCAGCATATCTGCATTATAGGAACCGGCGTTGTAATCGGCATAGTTAAAAGTGGAAAACGTACCTGCCTGATCGTTATACCCGAAGCGGGTTGGCAGGGTATTATTATCCTGTGTATTCCGGCTGATCTCATTACCGGCAATAGCGCTTACACGGTGTTTGCGCGCAATGGTCCGGTTGAAATTGAGCTGTGTGCGGAACATATAACTCTGGTTAAAGTTCCGTGCTTCGTTTACCACTGCACCATCCGGGATATAGTGTTTGGAACCATTGGAGATGGAGGTATTATCATCGTACCAGAGCCGCACACGGTAAGCCGTTTTATCGTACAGGGAGCGGCTTTGTGCATCGCCGCGGCTCCAGGTACCTCCTGCTTCCACGTTCAAACCTTCGAGGAGCCTCACATTGATGCTGCCACCCAGCCTGATCTGTAAGGCTTTGGTGGTACTGGTTTCCAGCCCAAGGTCTTCCAAAGGATTATAGTATAACGGCTTCATTCCTGTTAATGCGGCGTACCTGTCTTCCTTCTTCTGGTTTTTGGAAGGCACATTCTGCGGCTCGCCGGTGGCCGGGTCTACCATCAGGGTATACGGCTGTATTAATGAAGTGTTGGTAAATGCCAGCATATCCTGCCAGCCCTTTACGGGGGCGGAAGAAGTAGCATAATTCACATTGGAGAACAGGCGGATGTTCACGCCTTTGCGTGGTTGCCAGTCGTTTTTCACATCAAAGATGAGACGGTTATCTGAATTGCGGACCGTGTTATTCTGGTTCGACACATATCTTACTGCGGCATTGAGCATACTTTTTTCGCTGCCGCCGCTTAAGGAAATGTTGTGTTGCTGGGTAAACTGGTTCCTGAAATAATATTTCTCCATCTGCGCCAGCCCGTCGTTTTTCTTCAGGGCATCCAGTTCTGCCGTTACATCTTTCTCACTCATCCATCCCTGCGATTTTGCAATCATCAGGTAATTCACGCGGGAAGTGCTGTAGTAATTATTGTAATCGGTGAGATAGCTGTTAGGATCCTGGTTATATAACTCAATTTCCGCATCCACATAATCGGCGGATGAGGCCCGGTTTAAATTGGACAGGTTGGGTTTCAGGGTGATGCCAGTAGATCCCTTGTATTCCACCTGCAGCGCGTCTTTCCTGCCGGATCGGGTGGCAATTACGATCACGCCGTTAGAGGACCGCGCGCCGTAAATAGAGGCGGCTACGGCATCTTTCAGTACCGTGACCGATTCAATATTATCAATATTGAGCGACTCCAGTCCTGCGCTGGAAGGGTACCCGTCTATTACCAGCAGCGGCGCACTGGCAGCGGTACCCAGCAGGGTAGACACGCCGCGGATTTCGAGGTTGCCTTCCTTGGTAAGTACCACACCGGTTGCCTGTCCTTCCAGGGCTGATTTTACATCCGGTTTCAGTTTACTGCGGAGGCGGTAGGGATCTATCACGGAAAAAGATCCAGTAGCCCTTTCGCGGGAAATGGTCTGGTAGCCGGTGTTCACCACATCAATACCAGTGAGCTTATTATTGGATGGTTTCAGTTGTATACTGATAACGCCGCTTTTACCCACTACGAGTTCCTGTTTTTCATACCCCACATAGGAAAATGATAATACCGCGTTTTCATCTTTTACAACCACGGTATATTCCCCGTTGTTATTGGTTTGTGTGCCTTTAGACGTACCTTTCACCACTACGGAAACACCGGGCAGCGGAACGCCGTTTTCATCGGTAATGCGGCCGGTAATTACTATCTGCGCGGGCGCCGCCGGTAATTCCGGTATGCGCGGAATAAAACGGGTAACGGTAATGGTTTTGTCTTCAATAGTATATTCCAGGTTTTGCCCCATCAGCGAGGCGCGCAGTATTTCCTGGATGGTAACGTTTTTCACATCCAGCGTAACGGGGCGGGTAGTTTGCAGTGCATCATAGTTATAAAAAAAGATGTACCCTGTTTGCCGGTTAATAGTACTGAAGACCGTTGATAACGGTGTATTTCTGACAGTCAGGCTCACCCGTTGTGCCACGCTTTTGGCGCTTACCTGCAGCATGCCTGCCATTAGTAAAAGAGCAGATAACCTCATGATCCTCCAAATTTTGGTTGGCAGATTATTTTTTTTCATTGAGCCGGCAAATACCGGCATGTAAGATCTGCATTGGTGGTGATGCGTTCCGGAAGTGTTGATATGCTGATGATCAGGTTTACGGATAAGGGAACACGCTCCCTCCTCCCTGTTTTGGAACAAAGCAGTTAATATCATACATTTGATTTCGGTGATAAAAATGAGTTTACACGAATAATTTATTGCCGCTAACCAGTGATGTTTGCCCATCACTGGTTTTTTAATGGCGCTGGTTTTAGTTGATTACTTTCAATACAATAGCTGGTTAGTTTAAGTGTTAAAAAATATGGCTTGCTTACGATCGTAATACGGTTATTTTTCTTCCTTCAATTTTAAACAGTACCCCATTTTTTTCCAACAGCCGGAGAATACCCGACAATGGCAGGCTACGCTGCATTCCTCCGCCAAAGCGCATTTCAGGCGGCGCACCTTCATACACTACTTCTATATCGTACCAGCGTTCCAGTTGCCGCATTACCGTAGTGATATCTGCACGGTCGAAAATGAAATAGCCGTTCTTCCAGGCTACGGCCTCCTGTACATCTGTACCTGAAACCATGATGCTATTATTCCCGGTGATACGGGCCTGCTGCCCCGGCAGCAGTTTTTTCACGGTACCGTTGCGGCCTACGTTCACGGCGCCTTCCAGGAGGGTAACTGCCATGGCCTGCTCATTGGCATAGGCCATGATGTTAAAATGCGTGCCCAGCACTGTAATATCGGCGCCGTTGGCCTTTACCAGGAAAGGCTTTCCGGGTAAGGCGGCCACTTCAAAATATCCTTCCCCCGTGAGTTCCACGGTTCTGTGGTTACCTGTAAAGGCGGTAGGGAAATGCAGGGAGCTGGCGGCATTGAGCCATACCCGTGTACCATCCGGCAGGGTAAGCTGGTATTGCCCGCCGCGGGGAGTGCTTAAAGTATTATAGGTAACAGTGGCGGTATTGCCGGCAGCGTGATACTGCACCTGGCCGTTTTGCGTTTTGATGATGCTGGTGTTGCCTTGTTGGCCCAGTGTATCATTCCGGGCTTCATCGAGCACTATGCGGGAGCCGTCTGCCAGGGTAAGCATGGCTTTATTTCCTCCGGGAGCGATATCATTTTTATAGCGCTGGGCCAGTGCAGGCGCCGGTTTCACGGTAGCAACCGGGCGGAACAGGAAATACAGCCCGGCGGCCACTAACAGGCCGGCGGTAACGGCAGCGGCCCACCAGAAGCGATGAATGGTTTTCACCGGCGCCACTGTTTCCACGAAAGGGGTAGTAAGATCTGCACCGGTAATACTTTGCAGCATAGCGGTACGGGCATCAGTATCCACGGGCTCCGTGCCGGCAGGCGCCTGCCACATCAGGTCCGTGAGCGCGGCCATGAGTATTTCCATGTTACCCTCATCTTCCAGCAATGTGTACAATTCTTCCTGCTCTGCGGGGGTTTCATTACCTGAAAGCCGCTGCTGTAATAAATATATGGCCCTTTGCTCCTGCATGCATAAAAAGAAAACCGGGATTAAAACGGTTCCCTGATACTAAGAATAAGCAGACGGCATAAAGGACCTATCTGCCTGAAAAATATTTTTTTACTTACAAATAAAGATCAGGTAAACAAGAGGGATCGCATGTCCGTTGCGCCGCAGATGCTCGCGTATGGCTTTCAGGGAAAATACCAATGCGTTTTTTACCGAGCTGGGCGACAGGTCCAGTTCAGCAGCTATTTCCGGTATTTTCATACCCCGGTTACGGCTCATCTGGTAAATACGCCGGCGCTGCGGCGATAATAACATCACCGCCTCTTCAATGATGGCATGCAATTCTTTCAGCGTGAGCCGCCTGGTGGCAGTATCGGTTTCCGTTTCTGCTACGGCTATGGTTCCCCGCAACCTGTATTCAGTGGCTTCCTTTTTCAGGTACGTGTAACATTCGTTGGCAGCTACTTTATATAGCCAGGCTTTAGGATGATCAATACCGGTGAGCTTGTCGCGGCTGAGCCATACCCGCAGGAAAGTAGCCTGGATCACCTCTTTAGCGCTTTCGGGCGACTTCACCATTTTCCGTATAAACGGCTCCAGTGTTATCAGGGAAGTGTTGAAAAGGATACCAAACGCCGCTTCATCGCCCTCTGAAATGCGTTGAAACAGTGATTTGTCAATATAGATACTATCGTGCATTATTGTTGCAGAATACGCTGTTGGTTGATGATAAGGTTGGTGGTATCGCTGCTAAAATAATATATTTTCAGATGCTGTTCAGGAAATCCGTCATCGACTGCTCCGTAAGCAGGTTTAATTTCTTCCGGAGCCGGTACCGCTTTATTTCCACTCCCCGCACAGAAATAGCCATCAACTGCGCTATCTCTTTGGTAGACAGCTTCAACTGCAGGTAGGCGCATACTTTCAGATCGGTATTGGTTAAAGCAGGAAACCTGTTTTTTAATTTCTTCAGGAAATTATTATTGATCTCATCAAAATGTGCCGCAAACTGATCCCAGTTATCATTATTCTTTTCTACATCATTCAGCAACAACAATGCATTCTTGATTTCCGGGTTGTTGCCGTTCTTTTTATATACCGATGCCAGGATATCTTTTACTTTCACCAGCGCATCCCCTCTTTCCACCAGGTGCATAGACGCATCCGCCAGTGCATTGTTCTTAAAATGTATTTCACTGGCCAGCTTTTCATTCTGCAGTTTGATGATCTCCTTTTCGTTCTTCTCCAGCTCCAGCTGGTGAATATATTTAAGACGTTGCTGCTCTTCATCAAAACGGCGCTGCTGAATACGCAGGCTTCTTTCCTGCCACCGGTTCAGCAGGTACAATACTGCGAGGAACAATAATACATAGCCGATATAAGCCCAGGTGGTTTTATACCAGGCGGGCAACACTATAAAGCTGTAGGTAACTACTTCCGATTCATGCCCGAGATTATCGTGTG
>NZ_DATMTE010000705.1:0-1969 GCF_035564935.1 Chitinophaga sp.
GGCCCATACTTCCAGGCCAGCTGCCACACCGGCAGGAGCTGCCTGTGCATTGGCGAAAGTGAAATATGCACCGTCGGGGAACTGATCACTGTTAAGCGTTACCAGTCCTCCTGCATTCAGCTGATACACTTTATCTCCTGCGCCGAAAGTTTCATCGTTGCTCACCAGCAGGTAGCTGGTACTATCTCCCGCCATCAGCCCCAGTGTGAGCTGGGTATTGGCCCAGTTGCTGCGGTCTGTTTTATAGATCCGCGCCATGCGCAGGGAAATATTGCCCAGGCCTGTAACACCCTGGGTATAGGTAGCCGGCTGACCATTATCGCTGAATGTAAAGAAAGAAAGATCGTTAGCGATACTACCGGAATTTTCAACGTTGGATGCGGCCAGGGTACTGCCCATCGCAATGATTACATTGGCGCCATCCAGCTGCGACCGACTTTGTTTCTGCAACAAGGTACCGTTATCATCCCTTCCGATACCGGTGATGCGTTCTCCGTAACCGGTGTTTTTAGACGCAGTCCACATCCGGGCAGTGCCATTGCTGCCCACGTAATCGGTGAGGGCGCCGGCTGCCGTTTTTAAAGTAAGGCCGTATTTCAGAGCCAGGTAGCTATTTACCTGTGCACGCTCCGTGGCGTTCAACATCCTGTTATACAGGATCAATTCGGACATGCGGCCACTGAAGATCGAGTTATGCCCTGCACCAATAGCGGAGTTCAGCGCTGTACCCCTGCCGAAAGTGACCGGGAAGGTAGTACTGCTGCCAATGGTTTTACCATCAAAACTCACTGCCCAGTTGCCGGGAGCGCTCCAGTTATTTAATATATGCGCCTTGTTCACATTAAAACCTGTTAATGCGTAACCGGGCCGTGTATTGGTACCGAAGTGCGTATAGTGGCTGCCGTTATACACATAGAACTGCTGGCCACCCGCTATAGTTGGGTCGCCACCAAATTCAAACGGGAAGCTTGGCGTGGTAGTAGTAGACGGCAGCGTAGTAGTTTGTACGGAGAATATTTCACCAGCAGTATAGCCTTCGGTGAATTTCGGTACACTGAAATAGTTATTGCCTATAAAGTTGATGGTCGGGTTGTAGTTGATGGGATTCTTTTCCCAGCCAACAGGTGCGTTGGCAAGGGCGAGCGGCCATTCCCGCTGCGCTGCCTGATCTTCCCATTTAATAATATTACCATCCACCACGGTAGCGCCGGCATCTGCTTTCACCCATGTTTGCAGATCAGTAGCTACCCCACCGGGGAACCGCTGCAGTTTACCGAAAGTAAAGAAGGCGCCATTGGCCAGGTCTGTACTGGAAACAGTAACCGTTCCGTTGCTGCTCAGTTTCAACTCGCGGGTAACAGTACCAAAAGCGGCGTTTGTGCTAATGAGCAGGTAATTGTTTTCCGAGCCACCGTCCAGTTGTAAGGTTACGGGCTGGGTATTATTCCAGGAAGCAGTTTTCTGCACCCGCCATACGCGGCCCATCCGGCTGTTGGCGTTGGTACTGGTTACTGCGGTGAAGTAATTGGTATTGCCTCCATTGTCGCTAAACACCAGGAATGATTTGTCCTGCGTAAAATTAGTTGCATTGGCGGCATTGGAAACAGCGATGGCATTTCCCAATGCTATCGTCACGATACCGGTATCCTGGCTCAGTGATTGTTTCTGGAGGAGCATACCATTATCATCGCGACCAATACCGGTGATACGCACAGCGTAACCTGTATTATCAGCAGCGGTCCATATTTGCGTGGCGCCGTCGCTGGCAATGTAATCCGTTTTGCCGGCATTGAGCGTAGTACCGTATTTCAACGCCATATATGATTCAATGCGCTGCATCTCTGTCGGCGTAAGATCGCGGTTATAAATGAATACTTCCGGAACGAATGCTTTTGTAAATTCCCCGTAAGTTGCTCCTCCAACATCCAGCGTCCATGCGCTGGCATCAGAAGTGGCGCCGTTTTTTAAC
>NZ_DATMTE010000706.1:0-13234 GCF_035564935.1 Chitinophaga sp.
GTAGGCCCGCGCCAGACTTTTAACTTTGGCGTGGCGTATACATTTACCGGAAAAAAATAAACAGATGAAGCAAGCAGCAGTATGGATAGTAATGATGATGGTATTCGCCGGATGCAAGCCGCGCACGTTACAACCAGGTAAAGCCCTGGTAGTATCGCATGAAGGGAAGGATGCTTCCTGTCCGTATCTTACAAAAGATACGGAAGGCCGGCCGGTGCTGAGTTGGGTGGAAACAACCCCGGGCGCTGATACCGGTTTGATGTATTACGCGGTATCTAACGATGATGGATATACGTTTTCTGAACCGGCAGTTATCCCTGCTTCTTCAGGGGTATACCCGCATGATGAGAATTTACCTAAACTGCTGTTTAAACCAGGCGGCACTGTGATAGCCCTCTTCGGGATGGAAGCCAATGATCCGCGGAATAAGTATGCAGGCAAAGTGATGTATACCCAGTCGTTTGACGACGGGAAAACATGGCAGGCAGCCGTGCCTATGGTAACTGATACTGCGGGATACGACCAGCGGTATTTCGATATGGCGCTGTTACCGGGAGGAGAAGCCGCCGCTATCTGGCTGGATAACCGGAAAGATACCAGTGCAGAAGGCTCCACGCTTTACTTTGCCACCACCCGTGGGCGCGGTGGTTTTCAAAACGCGGCGCCCATCGCCTCCACCGTTTGCCAGTGCTGCCGTACTAAAATGTATGTAGCGGAAAATGGCGATATCCATCTGGCTTACCGCGATATCATCAACGATTCTATCCGCGATATGGTACACCAGGTGTCTGTTGACGGAGGCCATACTTTTTCCAAACCGGTGCGTATCAGTGCTGATAACTGGGTGGTGAACGGCTGCCCGCATACAGGCCCCACACTCACCGCTAACAGTAAGGGCCTGCACTTTGCATGGTTTACAATGGGCGGCGGGCAAGGCGCTTTTTACTGCCGGTCGGCAGATAACGGTAACACCTATACGCAAAAGGAATCACTAAGCAAATCGCCCATGGCAAAGCATCCGCAAATGGCTACCATTGCAGATCAGGTGCTGGTGGTATGGGACGAACCGGTAAAGTGGAAAAACGATTTTAACAGCCGGGTTGGTTTTCAGTATAAAGCAGCAGATGGAAAAACGAAAGAAGCAGGGATCCTTACCGCCGATAGTACTTATGCTAATTTCCCGGTGATCAGCGCAGTAAAAACCGGTAAAGCACTGGTGGCGTATAAGAGAAGAGCGGGGGATAAAAGCGAAGTAGTGGTAAACCTGTTAAGTATGCCGTAACATAATTTTGGGATTTAGTCATTTGTTTCCTGTTTAAAGAATCAAATCACTAAATCCCAAAATTTAAAAACTTGTTTCAGCTGTAACCCAACGAAAAGCCTTTTTGTCCGGCCCAGTCTTTACGCGACGATGCCCAACGGCCATAATTGCCTTTCCGGGAATTACCGAAATAAAAGCGCCATCCTTCTTTCCACCGGGGATAGTACAGACGCAGCAAATACACAGTCATAAATGTAAGCATAGGGATAGGTTTTCATGATCAGGATAGTCCGGCATAGATCTTCTGCAAAAATATATATACAGAAAATATATAAATGTTTCCAAATATAAAAACTATCCGCAAGCCATGAAATCACACCTATGTGTTATTTTTTATCTATGTAATAAGCGTTGGCCTGCTGTAAGGGGGTGAGTACCAGGTCATTGATACAAACATGTGGCGGCAGTGAGGTACAATAATATACTACATCGGCCACATCCTGGGCGCTCAGGGGAATAAATCCTTTATACACCTCTTTCGCTTTATCTTCATCTCCTTTAAATCTTACCAGCGAAAATTCGGTTTCCGCAGCGCCGGGATGAATAGCGGTTACCTTTATCCGGTATGGCAGCAGATCAATGCGCATACCCTGGGAAATAGCATCTACTGCCGCTTTGGTGGCACAGTATACATTGCCCTTGGCATAAACCAGTTTGGCCGCAGTGGAGCCGATATTGATAATATGTCCGGTGGTCCGGGAACGCATCCAGGGAATAACCGTGCGCGACACATACAGCAGCCCTTTCACATTGGTATCTATCATGGCGTCCCAGTCATCTGTATTGCCTTCGTCTATGGTGTTTAAACCGGCCGCAAGCCCCGCATTATTCACAAGGATGTCAATTTTGCGCCAATCTTCCGGAATAGTGCCTAAAACAGCTTTTACTTCTTCCTCTTTTCTTACGTCAAAATTCAATGCCAGTACATTGATACCAAATTCCTGCGTTAGCTGGGTTTGCAATGCTTCAAGCCTTTCTTTCCGGCGCCCGGTAATGATCACATCATAACCTTTACCGGCATAAGTAGTAGCGCAAGCCTGACCAAAACCGGCAGTGGCGCCGGTGATAAGAACAATTCCCATGAGCGGTTATTTTTTGTGCAATTTACTAAGGATCAGCGGATCAACGTAACGGTTCCTTTTTTCATGATCTCCTGCCCGTTGAAATCGGTGCCCTGCAGTATCCATATATAGGTGTCTACAGGAGCAGGCGCTCCTTTGAAAGTGCCGTCCCACCCGGTGCGAAAATCGGTGGAAGCATAAATTTCCGTTCCCCAGCGGTTGAAGATCCGGAAAAATTTGTAGGTGGTGATGCCTACGGGAATAAAGCGGAAGTAATCGTTCAGCCCGTCCCCATTGGGAGAAAACGCATTGGGGACATACATTTCAGGCCCCGTGTAATATTTTACATGCACGGAATCGTACCCGAAACAACCCTGCTGATTGGATACGCGCAACGCAAAAGAAATATCCTTGTTATAGTTAAGCACCGGCTGCGCAATGTTGGGATTGCTAAGCCCGTCTGTCGGGGACCATGAATAAAAATCACCACCGCTGCCCTGCATTACCATTTGCTGTCCTTTGGCAAGAATGGTGTCGTTACCGGCGTAAGGATTCACTTCATAGATGCGCAAATTCTTGCTGATGGTTTTTACGCATTGCTTATCCGTTAGCAGGGTGAGCGAAATCGTATATACGTCGCCTTTAGGGAACACATATCTCATGGCGCGTTCTGCGCCCGGGGTTACCACGCTGTCCAGCATGCCAAGGTCCCAGATATGCCCGGTAATATTTCCATACACATAAGAGGAGGTATCAATGAACTGGATGGGATCGCCCTTGCAAATGCCGGTGCTGGTAAAGCCCGCCGTTAATCCCGGGTAATTGAATACCTTGCCTTCACTGCTGTCTGTACAGGCCAGCCCTGGATTCACCACCATTTTTACTTTATAAACGCCGGTATCAGGATATTGATGATAGAACATTGTTTGGGCGTCTGTGAGTGTATCGGTACCATCGCCAAAGGTCCAGTAATAGGTAGAGGTATAACCGGCTACACTGGAATTGCTGATAGGAACATGTAAAGAAGGGTCTTCTGTACAGTTATTCAGCACGGATGGAAAAATAGCGGTAATCTTTGTCTGGCAGTTAAATACGGTCAGCAATATATCCTTACTGTGGGTACCCAGGAATTGTTTGGTAACCGGGTCGTATTCATTTACGCATACGGTTACCACATACTTTCCCGGCCGGTCGGGTGTACAGGTGATCAGCCCTTTGGGGGAAATGGAAATACCAGGATTGCCTCCCATGGGATTGCTGCCCGAGTAAGGAGGTATATAACTCACGGTAGAATTATAAGGAGGTGGGGTAGTGGAATTGCTTTCATTGGCATTGGAGCCGTCTGTTAATGCGCTGCAGAGATTATAGGTCAAACTGTCGCCGTCTTCATCATAAGCGGCATAATCCAGTTGAAACGGCATGGCATTGCAGATAACAATGGCCGTATCCCGGTCAAAATACGCGCTGTTATTATTGGGCCTCGATTCTATCCCGGGAATCACGGTGTAATACGTAGAGCCTTCATGCTCCGAATCATAAATGTTACTTAGCTTTTCGCCCCGGCAGCATCGCTGGGAGGAAACATAATACCCGCCGGCAATTGGCGGCAGTTCAATGGTGGCGGTATAAAATGCCACTTCAAGATGTTGCGCCTGCGGGGCAAGGCAGGGATTTTTAAGTGTATCTATCAGCGGACGGGTAAAAGCAATGTAGAGGTAAACAGCCGATAAAACTTTGGAGCCATTGGAACTAAATACGTTGGCAGTAACCGGGTTCTCAAATCTGTCAATACAACCCTGACGTTCGCCACAGGTAAAATCTGCGTCGCGGTATAACTTGAGAGTGATGAGATAACGGTAGCGGGAGTTATCTTCAGTCATTCCTAATGTTTTATAAAAAATTTCGCCACCAATGATATGATATCCAGCCGCCAAAACAGGGAACAAACAGCAGCTCAATATCATTAAAACTGCGCTCTTCATGATGGGGGATACTGCTCTCTGAATTTAACAAAAAAAGCGCATATCCGGTTCAATCCGGCCAACTTTATCTTACAAGTGTGACGGTCCCTTTACGTTGCACGGTATTATTGTTAATATCTTTTCCCTGAACTACCCAAACATAGGTACCCACTGCAGCAATACTGCCGTTAACAGTGCCATCCCATCCCTTCAGATAAGCCGTACTTGAAAACATTAACTTACCCCAGCGGTCAAACACACGGAAGAACTCCATCTGCACAATACCTACCGGCAACGGGCGGAATATATCATTCAGACCATCTCCGTTAGGAGAAAAAGCATTAGGGATATATATATCAGGTCCTTTTATAAAGCGTACAAAAATGTTATCTGTACCGGAACAACCTTCCTGCGTATAGGCGGTAACGGTATATGTAATATCACGGTTATACGTAGTTACCGGATTATAAATATTACGGCTGTTTAAACCGTCCGGCGGGCTCCAGGTATACCGTACACCACCGGTAGCATTCAGCTGGAATGGCGTGTTCAGCATAATAATGGTATCGTTGCCGGCAAACGCATTTACCTTGGGCACCACTTTTACCAATGCTGTGGCAGTAACCGGTTTGGGGCATCCCAGTGTATCCGTTACCGTTACTGTGAACAAAGTAGTATCCGGCGGACGCGCCAGCGTAACAGCGGACGTTGATTTATCTACATAAAAGGCAGGCGACCATTTATAGTAGGCGCCGCCGGTGGCGCGCAGCGTAAGCGGAACACCGAAACAAACAGTGGTGTCAGGAGCGGCTGTTGCCCTGGGTGGATCCACTACTTTTAGTGTAACGGTATCGGCCGAACGGCATTTTCCCAACGCTACCTGTACCTCATAACTTTGTTTGGGCGGCGAAGGCGTTACATATGCATCCGCCAGTGTGGATACTACCTGGTTGCGGTCAAGGTCGGTCCACCGGTAAGTATAAGCCCCGTCGGTAACAGCTGGCAAATGCACTTCATCACTGGTGCACACGGTGCTGTCGGAAATGGTTTTCACACGGATGGTATCTCTCACATCTACCTTAATATCCTTGAAATTGGTACAACCCTGTGTATCCGTAAACGTTACTTTATAAGAGGATGATTTGGGAGGATATACAATGGCATTGGGTGTAGTGGGATTCAGGATGAAATAATTATCAGGCGTCCATGCGTAAGTGCCCGGAAGTGTACTGGTGGCCCACATCTGCAGGCTGTCTTTTGCACAAAGCAATGTATCGTTAGTGGCGGTGAAGGGCGGCTTATCATAAATCACCAACGGCCTGGTGATGGTTTGCTCGCATCCTTTTATATTCCTTGCCAGCAGCTTTACATTATAGGTGCCGGGTGTTTTGTAGATATACTGTGGATTGGCGAGGTTAGACGTATCGCCGTTACCGAAATCCCATTTATAATAGTCGATGGCGCCGGCATCAGATTGTGTAGATGCAGAGTTGAACCTGGTTTCTTTATTAACACAGGCGCCGGCAGTGGTGAAAGCAGGCTTAAATACCGGGTACGCATATACGGTGGCAAAGGCGCTGTCGCCGCAATTGCTGGCTTTATCCACATACAGCTTTACGGTGTACGTGCCCTGGCTTGCATACGTATGCTGAATAGGATCCGCGCTGTTGGTATCAAGCGTGGTACCATCTCCAAAATCCCAGTGGTAGGGCTTTCCAAGCGTACTGTTGTTGGTGAAGGTAATGGTTAAGCTGCTGCAGTCTGCATACTTTTCAGGCATGGCGGCAGTGGCCAGTTTCACACAGGAAGTGATGTTGATGTGAAAGTCTTTCCGCAACGTACCGATCTTCTGTCCCTTGCGGAATTCATTTACACAAACGGTTACCACGTACTTACCTGCTGCCGGCGCTACGCCGGAAATAATGCCGGTGTGCGGATCTATGGTAACGGTAGATCCCAGCGGACTGCTGCCGCTGAAGGGCGATACATAGCTGGCGAAGCTGTAGGGGGGCGCTGCTGCTGCAGGCGGTATATCTCCTTCGCTGGTTTGGCCGCCTTTATAGGCATCGCAGAACTCATAGCTGAGGGAATCTGCATCAGGGTCCGTAGCCGAAAAATCATACGTAAATTTCTTATCGGAGCAAACGAGGGTAGCTTCTTCTTTATTAAAAACGGGGCTTGAGTTATCGGTAGCGCCGGAATTGCTGCCGGGTATATCTGCATAGTAGGTGGCGCCGGTGCCAAGGTCGCCGGGACGGCCGCCGGGAATAGGCTCTGCCACTATGTTCTCCATGTAGGGATCACGGCAGCAGCTCTGGAAAGCAATGGTATAACCGGAGGTGTTCACCGGAATGGAAATAGTAGTGGTGTAAGTGCCTATCTGGTAACAGATCACCGGCGGATTAACGATGCATGGATCAATTTTGGCAAGGGTTTTTACTTCAAAATCGGTTCGGTTAATCGCGTACCGGTCTATTGTCCGGTAATCGCCCCTGTCGAAAGAGGTGAGTATCACACCGCTGGGCATTTTGGCAATACGTTCTCCATCACCGCAAATGCGGTATAATTTCAGTGTGATGGAATATTGAAGCATATTCCCGCTTTGCCCGAGATACTTATAGTACACCTGTCCGCCTATAATATGACTGGCCTGCGCCACCAGGGGGCACACCATGCATAGCAGGATGACAAGCAATTTTTTCACAACATGTATGTTTTAGATTATAGTTGACAAAACGCTACAAACTGTTCCAATATCACATTGCTCTCTTCAGCGATTTCCCACATTCCCATGTGGCCCACGTTTTCAAAAATATGTATACTGCCTGTTGCCGGTAATGTTATTTGCGGCAATATATTATCCAGTGGCACAGCATTATCATCTTTCCCGATCATAAATAATACCGGCGCCCGGAGGGTTTTCAATACTCCGGTTCTGTCCGGCCTTTTTGCCATTGCTTCGTAATACGCTACCAGGGCGGGAAGCTGGCATTCCATGCCCATTTTTACATAGGCATCCACTAATTCGCTGTGTTTACTTTTGGTAGCGGGGCTGAACATATTGGGCAATGTTTGCCGTAAAAATGTTTCTGCACCGTATTGTTCCATCATACGGATGGATTTGCGTCTTCCTTCCTTTTTCTCTTCACTGTCTGCTTTGCCGGTGGAATGAAAGAGGCCCAGTCCTTTCAGCAGCGCCGGGTATTTTTCTGCCAGTGCCAGTGCAATATAGCCACCCATAGAGTGACCGATAATAACTGCTTCACTGATATTTTCTGCTAACAGGATGGCATATACGTACTCCGCCATAGATTCAATGGTAAGCGGAGTGGTAAGGGGCGATAACGCGGTGCCGGGCAGATCAGGGATAATAATCCGGTAATGCTTTTTTAAGGGTGTTATTTGGTTGTCCCAAAGCGTTGCATTTTCTGAAAAACCGTGTATAAGCACTATCGTTGCACCCTTGCCTTCGTCGAGCCAGGTGATGTTTCCGTTATTGATTGATTTCCGCATGTCTTAAGCCGGGAATAAATCGTGAAATAAAAGCATGTACCACTAACAAGATACAAAATATTAGTGCTGCTTTCGAAACCAGATCACCATTTTTTACATAGAACGTAATACCTGCCTCCGGTGTTACAGTTGCTTTAAAAACAGCTTCTTTCCAATAGGGTTGCGGCTGATGCACATTTCCTGCGGGATCAATGACGGCGGAAATACCGGTATTGGCGCACCGGGCTATCCATCGCCGGGTTTCAATGGCCCGTATACGCGCATATTGTAAATGCTGCCGGTGTCCTTCGGTGTTTCCCCACCATCCGTCGTTGGTTATAATGACTAATAAATTAGCGCCTGGTTTAATATGGGTAGCCATATAGTTGCTGAATACCGATTCGTAGCAGATCACGGGGAACACGTTGATACTGTCCTGCGGATTGGTAAACATTTCTACCCCCGGCACCCTGCCGTAACTGCCGGTAATACCACCAAAATCCAGCGCCACGCTTTGCATAAACGAGAAATAGCCTACATAGGGCACCAGTTCGGCGCCGGGCACCAGTTCATACTTATGATACACCTGGATGTTACGGGAAGTATCTACCTGGATAGCGCTGTTATAGGCATCCCAGCGGGTGCCGTCGTTCATGGTTCTGGCGGTAGCCGGTATTTCATCGGTGGTGTTGTATCGTTTTGTGGTGGCCGCCCCGCTGATGAGTTTTGCCTTCGGATATTTTTGAAGCATTTCGCGGATAGCGATGATCTCCGGCTGGTAATTCAGTTCATGCTCCCAGGCGCCTGTTGGAAATAAGGCAGTTTCCGGCCATATAATGTAACGGGTATTGCTGTCTGCTTTTTCTTTTGTGAGATGTAAAAGTTTTCCAAGCTGCTCCATCGCCGATCCTGCGCTGAACTTTTCATCATAAGGATCAATGTTCGGCTGCACAATTACCACTTCGGTTTTCTGTGCAGCATTATCTGCGGGCGCGGTGGTGAAAGCTGAAATGAGCAACGGTAATCCTATTACCAGCAACGGTTTCCAGCCTTCTCCCAGCAGGAGCTGCTTCCACGTAAAATCGTATAGGCGCGCCCGTTTCCATACATTGTAGATCACAATATTCACCAGCAACACCCAGAAGGTACCGCCGCTGGTACCTGTATATTCATACCACTGGATCCATCCCGGACGCAATGCAAATGCATGGCCCAGCACCAGCCATGGCCAGCTAAATTCCCAGGTTTGATGAATGTATTCAAACGTTAACCAATATACGATCAGTGCAAAGTAAGCTACTGCTTCCGGCAGCTTCCGCCTGGTGTTTTTATACCCCAGCCAGGGAATACTCATCAGCAATGCATTGAAGCAATTGGCAAACACACCGCTCAGCGGGAGGGTAGTATTACCCACCCACCAGGTAGACGCCACATTCCAAACAAGGAAAGCCAGGAAAAGAAGGCCGAAATATTTCCAGCGGTGCTGCACTTTATCACTGATGTACAACAGCGGCGTAAAAGCAATGAAAATGAGCGGGGTAAGCGGCATGGTAGGCCAGGCAAGCCAGCAGATCAAACCACTCAGGATACTCAACAACAGGTAAGGCTTCTTCATGTAGGAATTGCAAATTATGAATGACGAATTATGACGAAGATAAGCGCGGAATCACTGAAAACAAAAACGCCCGGTACTTGGTACCAGGCGTTTATATCTGAAGTGTTGCTTATCTGCTGTAGTTAGGTGCTTCCTTCGTGATCACCACATCATGCGGGTGGTTTTCCTTAACAGTAGCTGCGGTAATTTTTACAAACTGCGCACCCTGTAAGGCTTTAATATCTTTGGAACCGGTGAGGCCCATACCAGCCCGTAAACCGCCCACAAACTGCTGTACTATTTCAGACAGCATGCCTTTGTAAGGAACACGGCCTACGATGCCTTCCGGTACCAGTTTCTTGATATCATCCTCATCCTGGAAGTAACGGTCTTTACTGCCTTCCTGCATGGCTTCAATAGAACCCATACCACGGTAGGATTTAAATTTACGTCCTTCGTAAATGATGGTTTCCCCGGGGCTTTCTTCCACACCTGCAAAAATAGATCCTGCCATGATGGTAGAAGCGCCTGCTGCAAGGGCTTTCACCATATCGCCGGTATAACGGATACCACCGTCTGCAATTACCGGGATACCCAGTTTCTTCAGCGCATCAGCAGCTTCCATTACGGCGGAAAGTTGCGGGAATCCTGCACCGGTAACAATACGGGTGGTACAGATAGAACCCGGGCCTACACCTACCTTTACGGCGTCGGCTCCTGCCTGTGCCAGTGCCAGCGCACCTTCTGCGGTAGCTACGTTACCGGCAATCACCTGCAGCTTAGGGAATGTTTTCTTTAATTTTTTCAGGTTGTTCAATACAGCAATGGAATGACCATGGGAACTATCCAGGCAAACCACATCCACACCTACATTGATCAGCGCCTGTGCGCGGTCCAGCAGATCGGGAGTGATACCCAATGCGGCGCCTACCAGTAAACGGCCAAATTCGTCTTTTACTGCGTTAGGGTAGCTGGTTAGCTGCAGAATATCACGGTAAGTGATCAGTCCTGCCAGTTTGCCCTGCTTGTTAACAACCGGTAATTTTTCGATCTTATATTGCTGGAGGATTTTTTCTGCCTTTTTCAGGTCGGTGCCTTCCGGAGCGGTGATCAGGTTTTCGCTGGTCATCACTTCTTTAACAAGGCGTTTTTTATTTTTCTCAAACCGCAGGTCCCTGTTGGTCAGGATACCCACCAGCTTGCTGTTGTCGTCTACAATGGGAATACCGCCGATACCATTTTCTTTCATCAGTCGCAGCGCTTCGCCGATGGTGGCATCGGCTTTCAGTGTAACGGGATCTATGATCATACCGCTTTCACTACGCTTTACACGCCTTACCATTTCGGCCTGCCGTTCGATGCTCATGTTTTTGTGGAGAATACCTATTCCGCCTTCCCTCGCCAGCGCAATGGCCAGTGTTGCTTCTGTAACAGTATCCATCGCTGCAGATACCATTGGTATGTTCAGGCGTATGTTTTTTGTTAATTGCGTAGAGAGATTTACTTCTTTAGGCAGAACTTCAGAGTAGGCCGGTACCAGGAGCACATCATCAAATGTCAGTCCGTCAGCTACAAATTTGGGTTTAGATTTTCCCGCAGGCATGATGCAACTATTAATCAGTTAAAAAATAATTGCACGCAAATGTACACCTAATTACCCAATAAATAAAATAATCACTCCGCACCGGGCCTCGCTCCCTGTTAATAAATCATTAACAAACCAGTTCGTAAAGCTGTCCAGGTAAGCTTCTCAGTACACTTTGCATCTCCAGGTTGAACACGGCGGTAGCTACCTGGCTGCCGGATAACCGGGTTTGCAGGTACAATTCTTCCAGGTGCCGCTGTGATTTTTCCCGGAAAAGCGACATGATCAGCTGTTCTTCTTCGCTCAGCTCGGGGAATAACCGGGTTTGCACTGCTGCTGTGGCGCCAGCACCTGTTTTTTCCTGCCAGCCCATTAACGCGAGTACATCCGCTGCACCGGTGAGCAGTGCTGCTTTATTTTGCCTGATCAGGTAATTACAGCCGGCTGATTGCGGATCATGCAGCCTGCCGGGAATACAGAACACATCGCGGTTATAACCATTGGCCAGGTCGGCGGTGATCAGCGATCCGCCCCGCATCCCGCTTTCTATCACAATAGTGGCGTCGCAGATCCCGGCTACGATCCGGTTCCGCTTGGGAAAGTTTTGCCGGTCGGGCGCCGTTTGGCTTGGGAAATCGGTCAGCAGGCCGCCCTGCTCCAGCATCTGCACGGCCACCTGCTTATGCGCCGGCGGATAGATCCGGTCCAGCCCGTGCGCCAGCACCCCTATAGTGGGGATCCCGGCTTTCAGGGCCGCTTTATGGGCAATAATATCAATACCATAAGCCAAACCGCTTACAATGCTCACCCCTGCCTCAGAAAGTCCCGTCACCAGCGATTCACAAACGCTCCTGCCATAGGCAGAGGGATGCCGGGTGCCCACAATACTGATCATCCGCGGGGCATTCAGCGAAGCATTGCCCCGGTAATACAGCATGGCTGGATTGTCGTAGCAATGAAGTAACCGCCTGGGATATGCCGGATCTGTACAAAATAAAGGTTGTATCCTGTACTTCTCCATAAAAGCTATTTCCTCTTCTATCCCGGTAAAATCACGGAAATTCCGAATGGCGCCCGCTCTTATAACGCCAACCGTTTCTATTCTTTCCAGCTCCTGCCTGCGGGCGTTGAAAATGTTCCCGGCACTGCCGAATTGTTCCAGCAGTTTCTTAATAGTTACATCGCCGATCAGGGGAATACGGGTTAATGCCAGTTGATACATCAGTTCCTGGGGCATAACAAACAATAATTTCCGCATAATTTACAATTTTCCCACGGCACTTTTTCTCCACAGCATGATTTATTTTTGCAGCTACCAACGGATATTTTTATGAAGATGAAATGGATACTGACAGGTGTAATGGCAGCGGGATTACTGGCCTGTAAAACTACCCGGCCGGTAGCAGAAAAAAGTACCGGGTCATCACTGCTTCCGGGAGGCCCTGCATGGGCTGCACTATGGCAGCAGCAATCCGGCGAATACAAAGCGCTGTGCCTCCAGGCGTACCAGCTGGCTGCTCTTCGCCTCAACCAGTATATTGCGGCCAAAGGAAGCAAACCACTGGCCGTAGTTACTGATATCGATGAAACGGTGCTCGATAACAGCCCTTACTCGGTACACCAGGCGCTGGCAGGCAAAACATACGATGATAAAAGCTGGATGGAATGGACCGCCAAAGCCGTAGCAGACACCGTTCCCGGTGCCCCCTCTTTTTTTAAATACGCCGCCTCCAAAGGTGTGAAAGTATTTTATATCACCAACAGGCTGGAAGCCGAAAGGGCGGTTACACTGCAAAATCTTCAGCATTACCAGTTCCCGGATGCCGACGATCAGCACCTGTTGCTGAAAACCACCACCTCCGGTAAAGAGCCCCGCCGGCAGCAGGTATTACGGCAGTACGAAATTGTAATGCTGTTTGGCGATAACCTCGGCGACTTCTCCGCCACCTTCGATAAAAAACCTTTTGAAGAAAGAAATACGGCTGCATTACAGGCGGCACCGGATTTCGGCAGCCGGTACATCGTACTCCCCAATCCCATGTATGGCGACTGGGAAGGGGCGCTCTACAATTTCCAGTACAAGCTTACCACCCCGCAAAAAGACTCCATACTGCGAAGCAGGTTGCGGAATTACTAGGTATTGAGCGCCTTCGGCGCTTGTTAAATTGTCTTGGAACACTGATTATGCTGATTATACTGATTAGCTTGATTTTGATTTTC
>NZ_DATMTE010000707.1:0-2049 GCF_035564935.1 Chitinophaga sp.
TTTAGATAACCTTTATTTATAAGATATGGCTTACCTAAGGTTTATTATTGTTTCTTTTCTAAGAATCGTATAAGTATACCGGGAAACACCCACCTATGGGCCTTCCGGTTGCCCTGGATAATCCTTTCCATCGTCATTAGGCATTTATTCTGTATCATTGTTCCCCTTTATGCCTGATTTTTATCTGTCATATTTGAAAAGCCGGTTTCATGGCACCGTGGAAGGTGCCGGGGAAGAACTATTGATTTGCCTGCATGGCTTTGGCGAAAGCGCCGCTCATTTTCACCCGCTAACTGCCACACTGGGCAATACCTTTACTTTAGTAGCGCTGGATATGCCCCTGCATGGCAGCACCCAATGGGAAGAGGACCGTGTTTTTGAGAAAAACGACCTGGCGGCACTGGTGGAAATATTACTGCAACAACATGGAAAGGAACGTTTTTCCCTGTTGGGCTACAGTATGGGAGGGCGCCTTTCCCTGTGCCTGGTGGAAAAAATGGCCGGGCGGATCAACCACCTCATCCTGGCTGCAGGAGATGGGTTGAGAAATAACCCCTGGCATATGTTTGTTACCCAAACCGCTGCGGGAAACAGGCTGTTTAAATACAATACATATCATCCCCGCCTGTTTTTTACGTTATTACATACATGGAGGAAACTGGGGTTGCTGAACCAGAGCGTGTATAAGTTTGCGCTGCACCGTATGAATGAACCGGAAAAAAGGGAGTTGGTATACAACGTATGGACCAATTTGCGCCATATGATGCCTGATAAAAGGCAGTGTAAACAATTATTAGGCAAATATAACGTTCTGACTCTCCTGATATTCGGGAAGTACGACCGTGTAATTCCTCCAGTACTGGGTACCCGCTTTGCGGATGGTTCTTTTCCCTGTAAAATACTGGTAATGGAAAAAGGGCATCAGCTGATATCCGATCAACTGGGGCTTATCATCAAAAAAAACCTTTAACCCGGATGTATCTTTTTGTAATTATACTGTTAGTGTTGGCTTTAGGGTATGGCATACTAATGTTGTGGTATACCCTGGGCTGGAAGCGCCTGAAAAATTTTTCCCCCGCAGCGCCATCGGCCTGCCATACTCCCGTTACTGTGATCATTCCTGCCCGGAATGAAGCAGCTAACCTGCCAGCCCTGTTAGAGGCGCTGAAACGGCAAACCTATAACCCTGCCCTGTTGGAGGTAATTGTAATAGATGATTTTTCAACAGATGATACTGCCGAAGTAGTGAGCAATTTCCCGGCAGAAAATATTCACTTGCTGGAGTTAAAACAATATCTCAATGAAGAAGAACGGTTAAATTCCTTCAAGAAAAAAGCCATAGAAATTGCTATCTCAAAAGCTACCGGCAGCCTTATTGTAACCACGGATGCTGATTGTGTAATGGGTCCGCGCTGGATTGAAACACTGGTGCAGTTTTACGAACATCATCAACCTAAATTCATTGCTGCACCGGTCAGCTTCTATAAAGAACATAACTTTTTTAAAAGATTGCAGTCGCTCGACTTCATGACCATGCAGGGCATTACCGGCGCTGCTGCGCAGCTGGCCTCCGGTACCATGTGTAACGGCGCTAACCTCGCCTATGAAAAAAAGGCGTTCCTGGAAGTAGGCGGGTTCACAGGTATCGATAATATTGCCTCCGGCGATGATATGCTGCTGATGTATAAGATTTACAGCGCTTACCCTGATAAGGTGAGTTACCTGAAATGCGAAGACGCAGTAGTGCGCACACTGGCCGTAGATACCTTCAGGGATTTTATGAACCAGCGGATCCGCTGGTCGTCGAAGGCAGATAAGTATGAAGATAAGCGGCTCACCTGGGTACTGCTGCTGGTATACCTGTTCAACGCCGGTTTGCTGGCACTGGCGGTAATAGCGGTGTTTCTGCCGGTATGGTGGCCATGGTTCCTTATTATCATGTTGTTTAAAATAACCCTGGAACTTTATTTCCTGCTTCCTGTGGCGAAGTTTTTTAATAAAACAGAACTGTTGTTATGGTTTATCCCGGGACAGATATTTCATATTCCT
>NZ_DATMTE010000708.1:0-9839 GCF_035564935.1 Chitinophaga sp.
GTAATCATCATAATCCTGAGTCAGACAAAATCCGCGTGAGTTTGAGTATAGTTGCGCCCAAAGGAGGCAGGCGTAAAGAAATCGTATAGTCCCTGCCGTTATATATCTGTTTGGCGGTCCGGATCACACCTGTATTCAGCACCCCGCTGCCATAATACTTCGGTGCATCACTGTTCAGTACCTCTTCCCACTCCCCGGCTACCGGAAGCCCTACCAGGTAGTTTTCGCGAACTACCGGCGTCATGTTCAGCACCACCAGCAGGATATCGCCTGCGGCCTTACCCTTCCGTATATAAGCCAGCACGCAGTTATCATAATCATTCACCGTGATCCATTCAAAACCGGCGGGATCAAACTGCTGTTCATATAAGGCGGTAGAACCTGCGTAAAATTCATTGATATCCTTTACAAACATTTTCATTCCCTGGTGGGTAGCATGTTGCATCAGGTGCCAGTCGAGCTCTCCCCGGTAATTCCATTCGGATGTTTGCCCAAACTCATCTCCCATAAACAACAGCTTTGTACCGGGATGCGTATACATATAACTGTATAACAAACGGAGATTGGCAAACTTCTGCCAGTCGTCGCCAGGCATTTTATACAGCATGGGCGACTTCCCATGCACCACTTCATCATGGCTAAGCGGCAACATAAAGTTCTCTCCGAATGCATATACCATGCTGAAGGTCAGATCGTTCTGGTACCACTTCCGGTGAATGGGATCTTTTTTGAAATAGTCGATGGTATCATTCATCCATCCCATCATCCATTTCATTCCAAAACCCAATCCTCCCATAAAAGTGGGTCTTGATACGCCGTAATGCGAAGTAGAATCTTCTGCAATGGTTTGTACATCAGGGAACAGCGCATACACCGTTTCATTCAGTTTTTTCAGGAAACTGATGGCTTCCAGGTTCTCATTGCCCCCCACTTCGTTGGGTTCCCACGCACCTCTTTCCCTGGAATAATCCAGGTGGATCATAGAGGCCACTGCATCTACACGTATCCCGTCTACATGAAACCGGTCGAACCAGAAAATGGCATTGCTCAGCAAAAACGACCGTACTTCATTCCTGGCATAATTAAAAATATAGCTGTTCCAGTCGGGGTGATAGCCTTTGCGCATATCGGCATACTCATAGGCATGTGATCCGTCGAACCGGAATAACCCATGCGCATCATACGGGAAATGGGAAGGTACCCAATCCAGTATCACGCCAATACCGGCCAGGTGGAAGGCTTCCACCATTTCCATAAAATCCTGCGGCGTACCGTGCCGGGAAGTAGGTGCAAAGTACCCGGTGATCTGGTAACCCCAGGAGCCATCAAAAGGATGTTCCATTACGGGCATCAGCTCCACATGGGTAAAGCCCATTTCCTTCACATACGGCACCAGCATTTCGGCTATTTCCTGGTAAGAGTATACCCGCTCAGGATCAGCAGGATCAGGGCGGCGCCAGGAGCCCAGGTGCACTTCGTATACGGCAAAAGGCCGGTCCAATGCATTGATGCTCCGGCGGTGGTCCATCCATTTTTTATCGTCCCATTCATAATCGAGCGGGCATACTATGGAAGCGGTTTTAGGACGCACCTCCCAGTGATTGGCATAAGGATCTCCCTTGATCAGCTCTTCCCCGCTGTTGGAACGGATAAAATATTTGTAGAGCGCGCCGGGTTTTACGCCAGGCACGAAACCTTCCCAGATACCGGAGCTGTCCCACCGCGGGTAAAGGGTATGACGGTAATGATCCCACCCGTTAAAATCACCCATTACAGCCACAAAGGCAGCATCCGGCGCCCAAACGGCAAAGTATGTTCCACTGGCGCCTTCCACTTCTGTGGCATGCGCCCCGAATTTTTCGTATAGCCGGTAATGTGAGCCGGCCTGAAAAAGGGTGATATCACTGGAAGAAAACAGGGTGAATGGTTCTACATACTGTATTGCGCGATTTGTATCTCCGGTCATAGTAACGTGTGAATTGGGTGTCTTGATTAACAAGATAGTTTAATTTTCGGGAAAATGACAGCTGGGATGAAACAGATATTTTTTTCATGAAAACAAAAAAGGTGCCCTATGGACACCTTTTTCATTTATATCGCTATTCCGATGTGCGGATTAGTATTTCTTGCGGAACGGGGGCTTGCCACCACTGCCGAAAGACTCGCGCCTGTCGCCACCGCTGCGGTTACCGCCCGGGCGGCCGCCTTCAGAGCTCCAGCTTCTTTTACGCGGACTGTAATCACCGCCGGAACGTGGACGCCTGTCGCCATCCTGCGACATTTCAATCCTCACACTGCGGCCATTGTATTCCACTTTCTTGAAGGCCTCGGTTACTTTTGCCAGTTCATCGTTTTCTACTTCAAAGAAGGAATAAACGCCTTTCAGATCAATACGGCCAATTTTGTTGCCACGTAAACCGGTATTATCACACAGGTAACGGAGCATATCGCCGCGGTTGAAATCGTCTACAGAACCCAGGTTAATAAACAAACGGGTGAACTTGCCATCGCTTCTGCGTGGGCCCTTGTCTTCCCCGAATGTACTGCGCCTGTCGTCTTTCGCGTTCAGATCCGGTGCATCCTGGTAGTATTCCAGGAACTGGTTGAACTCCAGGGAAGCAAAACGTTTGATCAGGTCTTCTTTGCTCATGGATGCAAACTCTTCGTTGATGCGTTCCATGTAAGGTTCAATCTGTTCGTCGTTTACTACTACGTTATGTACTTTATGTACCAGGCCAAACAGTTGTTTTTCACAAACCGCGAAACCATCCGGTACTTCCGCTTTCACAAATTTCTTCTGGATCACACGTTCAATCTGGCGGATCTTCCCGATATCACGACTGCTGATCACAGCAATAGAGATACCTGATTTACCTGCCCTTCCGGTACGGCCGCTTCTGTGGGTGTAGTTTTCCACGTCGTCCGGCAGGTCGTAGTTGATTACGTGTGTTACATTGTCAACGTCAATACCACGCGCAGCCACGTCTGTAGCAACCAGCACCTGCAGCGCTCTTTCGCGGAAGCGTTTCATTACCTTATCACGCTGTTGCTGGGTTAAGTCGCCATGCAGGGCATCTGCATTGTAACCATCCTTGATCAGTGATTCGGCAATTTCCTGTGATTCAATTTTGGTACGGGTAAAGATGATACCAAAAATTTCAGGGTTGAAATCCACGATACGTTTGAGGGCCGCGTATTTTTCGCGCGGGCGCACAACATAGTATTCGTGCTCAATATTAACGTTACCGCTGTTTTTGCTGCCTACGGTCAGTTCAAACGGATCCTCCATGTATTTTTTGGCGATACGGCGAACTTCCTGCGGCATAGTAGCAGAAAACAACCAGGTGGTTTTACCTTCAGGTGTGTTGGACAGGATACTGTTGATATCTTCCTGGAATCCCATGTTCAGCATTTCATCTGCTTCATCCAGTACAGCGTAGCGCACATTTTCAAAGTTAACCGCACCACGGTCAATGATATCCAGTAAACGGCCGGGAGTAGCCACTACGATGTGTACTCCTCTTTTCAGTTCACGCAGCTGCTGAACAATGCTGGAACCGCCATATACCGCCACGATGCTCACATCGCCCAGGTATTTGCTGAAGTTTTTCAGATCATTGGTGATCTGTAAACAGAGTTCACGGGTAGGGCACAAAATGAGGCCCTGTGGTTTATTTATTTTCAGATCCAGTTGCTGCAGCAGTGGCAGTCCAAATGCGGCAGTTTTACCGGTGCCCGTCTGGGCAAGACCTACGAAATCGCGGTCGCCTCCTAACAATACTGGTATTGCCTGTTCCTGGATGGGAGTTGGGGAAACGAAGCCCAGGTCCGTAATTCCCTTTAAAATAGGCTCTTGTAAGCCCAGTGATTCAAATGTAGTCATTGATTTGCATTAATCAAGCTCCGTCGGGAGCTGTGGATATAGCCTTTAGCAGTTAGCTATCAGCTGTTAGAAATATTATTTTCAGCTTTTAGCGGTTAGCTATCGGCTGTGTTGATGGCTTCAGTCTTTAACTGTTAGCTACCAGTTCTCCTTCGAGGTCGTAGTCAAACGCTTTGGTGATACGCACTTCCACGAAATCCCCCGGTTTCAGGCGTTTGGTGGTGTCTATGATCACTTCATTATCTACTTCCACCGAATCAAACTCGGTACGGGCAAGGTATCGGCCTGCCTCTTTTTTGTCTACTATTACTTTAAAGGTCTTCCCTACTTTTTCCTGGTTTTTTTCCAGGGAGATTTCCTGCTGTACTTCCATAATTTCCTGCGCTCTTCTTTCCTTTTCTTCTGCAGGGATATTATCTTCCAGCTCATAAGCGCTGGTGCCTTCTTCATGGCTGTAGGTAAATACTCCTACCCGGTCGAAACGCATTCTTTCCAGGAATCCTTTCAGTTCTTCCACATCATCTTCCGTTTCACCTGGGAAACCTGCAATCAGCGTGGTACGTAAACAAATACCCGGTACTTTCGCACGGATATCATGTACCAGCTGCTCAATTTCCTCCCGGGTGATCTGGCGTTTCATCGCCTTCAACATGGCATTGGAAGCATGTTGCAGCGGCATATCGATGTAGTTACAGATATTCGGGAACTCGTTCATTACATCCAGGATCTCCATCGGGAACTTGGTAGGATACGCATAGTGCAGCCGGATCCATTGCAATCCTTCCACACCAGCTAGTGCCCGCATCAGGTCGCCCAAACGGCGCTGCTTGTACAGGTCAAGGCCATAGTAGGTCAGTTCCTGCGCAATGAGCATGATTTCCTTTACACCTGATTTCACCAGCTTCTGTGCCTCTGTTACCAGTTCCTCAATAGGTTTGGAAACATGTCCTCCCCGCATCAGCGGGATGGCACAAAAAGAACAGGTACGGTTACAACCCTCTGCTATTTTCAGGTAAGCATAATGAGAGGGGGTACTCAGTAATCTTTCTCCAACCAGTTCTGCTTTATAATCTGCATCAAATTTTTTCAGGATCAGGGGCAGTTCCATGGTTCCGAACCAGGCATCTACTCCGGCAATTTCCGATTCCAGGTCGCCCCGGTAACGCTCACTTAAGCAACCCGTTACATACACCTTATCCAGTTTGCCACGCTGCTTCAGCTCTACCTGCTCCAGGATGGTGTTAATCGATTCTTCTTTGGCCTTGTCAATAAACCCGCAAGTGTTCACTACAACAATATTGTGGTCGCGTTTGGCGCTTTCATGCACCACATCAATTTCATTAGCCATGAGCTGTCCGCTCAGCACCTCTGAATCCACCATATTCTTGGAACAACCAAGCGTAATAATATTAACCTTGTCTTTCTTTAAAGTTTTTGTCTTCAAGCGCGAATGTTTTAAACAAGCGGTCAATTATTTGCTGAACCGCTACCGCCACGAAGACACACAGACACTGATTGAATGTAACAGCAGACTTACTGTATGTGACTTGAGTCTTAGTGGGGGTTAAGGAAGGTGCAAAGGTAGAGAAAAGATTTGACAATCGGAAATTAATGCTAAGTAACTGTTGATTAGTTACTTAGCATAACGTTGGAATCGGGTTAGCCCAGCATCTGCATGGCCTTTTCGGCACGTTCCCGGGCTTTTTGTCTTTTATAATGATACCACCATTTAGGGGCCATCCTGATCATGAGGTTATTCATTCCCCGCAGGCCCACCAGGTGATAAAGCCCGTTGAGCTTGTTTACAAAAGATGGGTCCAGCGCCCGGAGGCTCATGGCAAAACCGCCATCCAGGTACTCCATATGGTGCCAGTAACCAGCCGGCATAAACATCGTATCGCCATGGTTCAGGATAGTGGTATATCCCTTTGCATGTTTCAGCGCCGGGAACTGGTCCTGGTCCAGCCGTTCACTCCAGTTTACAAAGTTGGCGGCGCTCTCTACCGTAAAAGGCATCCGGTAAATGAGGGGCGACTGGTTATTCTCCAGCAGCAATACCCTCTTACGGCCAATGAATTGGGTATGGAAAATATGCGAAAGATCTATATCATAGTGCATATGCGCTACAGATCCTGCACCACCCACAAAAAGCATGGGATACTTTTTCAGGAACCCGGAAGCAAATTCATCCGGGAAAGTGAAATCTTCCACCAGCTGGGGGGCATGCTGAAAAATGTTAAACAGGAAAATCCGCAGCGCCACCGGTCCCTGTTGTATCATATCGAGGTATGCCCCGAAAGTAATGTAGTCATCTGCTCCGTTTACAAGGGTATTTTCGTTGGCGCGTTCATTATTATATACCCCAACCGTCTTGTGCCCGACTATTGATTTGAAATAATCCCATGTCCACTTGTTGTAGGCCGGCCAGTGTTGGCTAAGTGCTGATGCCGGAATGATTACAGGTTTACGTGGATGATAGTAGTTCTTCTTAAATTCCGCTGGTGTAATATTTTCAACTCGATCTATGTGTTGTATTATCATACTTACGAATTGTTAAAAGGGTACAAAAAGGGAACAATTATTCAAATGTAATAAATGCGGTGTTATTTTATAACTACAAACGAAGTGCTTTAAAGTTAATCAAAAAATGAGCCGGGCTCCTGTTGGAGCCCGATTGTTTTTACCTAAAGTAAAATATTAAATAAGATTTATACTGATTGATAAACAAGCTTCACAACAACAAGTAAATCAGGAATTTACACTAAACAGTGATTCTACGAAAGATTCCTTATTAAATACCTGTAAATCCTCCATTTTCTCTCCTATACCAATGTATTTTACCGGTATTTTAAACTGGTTGGCGATGGCCAGTACCACGCCGCCTTTCGCTGTACCATCCAGTTTGGTAATAGCGAGGGCTGTTACTTCGGTAGTGGCTGTAAACTGTTTGGCTTGTTCCAGCGCATTCTGCCCGGTAGAGCCATCCAGTACCAGCAATACCTCGTGCGGAGCGTCGGGGATCACTTTCTTCATTACCCGCTTGATTTTCCCAAGCTCATCCATCAGGTGAAGCTTGTTATGTAAACGGCCTGCGGTATCTATAATTATTACATCCACATCTTTTGCGGCGCCGCTCTGTACGGTATCGAAAGCCACTGCACCTGGATCTGATCCCATCTGCTGTTTTACAATAGGCACCCCCACTCTTTCACTCCAGATAGTAAGCTGGTCCACCGCCGCTGCACGGAAAGTATCCGCTGCGCCCAGCATTACCGACTTACCTGCTTTCTTGAAGTTATAGGCCAGTTTACCGATGGTAGTGGTTTTGCCCACGCCATTTACGCCTACCACCATGATCACATAAGGCTTTTTACCTTCGGGTACTTCAAAATCCCGGAAACCGCTATCGGGTGCATCTACCAGCAATGCTGCAATTTCTTCCTGCAACATCCTGTTTAATTCACTGGTTCCCAGATATTTATCTTTAGCCACTCGTTGCTCTATCCGGTCAATGATCTTTACAGTGGTATCTACGCCAACATCCGCAGAAACAAGGGCATCTTCCAGGTTATCCAATACTTCAGTATCTACAGTGGATTTTCCGGCAATGGCGCGTCCTATTTTACCGAGGAAGCTCTCTTTCGTTTTTTGTAATCCCTGGTCCAGATTCTCCTTCTTCTCCCTGGAAAATAGTTTATTGAAAAAGCTCATAATTTAGATTAATTGGGTCCGGTATGTTCCGTTTTTTGAGTTATCCGTGACAGCATTTGCAATAGGGTGCTAAAATACACCTTTTAGCGGATTTACGGGGATTTTGTCTGACTCAGACAAAATCCGCATAACGCAAAAAGCTGTCCTTTAACAGGACAGCTTTTCAGTATTATTAGTAAAGCCGAATTACTTTTGGTTCATGTGCTCCTGGATCTTATCCTTGTGCACGATAGCTTCCTTAAAGGTGTATGCACCGGTTTTAGGAGAGCGTACTGCCCTGATCACCTTGGTCCATACCTTTGATTCAGCTGCTGCTTTAGCATCTTTTACTTTCGCGTTCTTTGAAGCTACTTTTGCCATGGTATTCTATTGTTTTTATGGTCTAATGGCTATTGGCAGTATACTGATACAGCCATTCACCATCAACAATTATTATTTGATTTCTTTGTGTACAGTCACTTTCCTTAAAATAGGATTGTACTTCTTCAACTCCAGACGCTCAGGAGTGTTCTTCTTATTTTTGTTAGAGATGTAACGGGAAGTTCCGGGCTGACCAGAAGCTTTGTGCTCTGTGCACTCCAGAATTACCTGTACTCTATTACCTTTTTTTGCCATTGTGTATTACAAATTAAGTGAGTCTTAGAATTAGATTTCCTGACCAGCTGCACGCAATTCCTTCACAACTGCATACAAACCTCTCTTGTTGATGGTTCTCAAACCGTCAGCAGATACTTTCAATGATATCCATTTGTCCTCTTCTGCCAGGAAAAAACGTTTCTTTTGCAGGTTAGGAAGAAACCTTCTGTTTGTCTTAATGTTGGAGAAGGAAACATGGTGACCTGTAATCGGCTTCTTTCCTGTCACCTGACATACTCTTGCCATGATCTAAAAATTTAGGAATGCAAAAGTCCAATTTTTTTGTGGATTTTGCAAATATTATTAAATGAATTTATTCACAAATGCATAAAAGTCACCTGTAAAAAGTGCTCCCTTAAGTTGTGAACACAATGCAAAAGATTGATAACCAAATAATTATATGGCAGATTTCCATCTGTCTTTTGCCGGAATATTTTTTTACAACAGCACGATCAGGCTACGCAAAACTGCTCCCAATCTTACCGACTCCAACACCCGCTGCTGATCCGTTCCATGCTTCAGCAATGCTTCTTCATGGGAAGTAACGCACATTTCACAACCATTCAGCGCAGAAACCACCAGGCTCAGTAACTCAAAAAACTCTTTCCCAAGCACCGGGTTTGCCATAATGCTCATCCGGATACCTGCCGGGGTGTTCGTATAAAATTCCTTATTCACAAAATGCCTGAAACGGTAAAACACATTATTGGCACTCATGAGGGAGGTACAACTGATCACCTCTGCTATTTCCTTATCCGTTGCTCCTTCCTGTACAGCCAGCTTCTCAAACGACGCCTGCAGCTCCGCATGTTTCTCATTCACCGCTACTGCCAGCCCGATCATATAAGCCTCCTTCTTCTGCAGCGTAGGCGCCGCCAGGGAATTAGACACATTGATCTTCAGATCCTTCAGGTAACGCGCATCCACATTCACCAGGGATTGCAGTTTACCAGACACCGCTTCCGCCGTTAATCCCACCGCTTCCAGTAATTGTACCGCCGTATCCTGATTTGTTGTTGCAAACATAATATGTACTTTTTTATTTATTCATTTTATTACGGGGAAAAGCAATCCCCGCAGGACTACTTCTCCCGTAATAAAACAGTAAATGACTTGATTAATTAAGCAGTCAGTGTAGCTTCTCCCTTAGTCCAGTTGCAAGGGCACAGCTCATCTGTTTGCAGGGCATCCAGCACACGCAGTACCTCTTTCACGCTACGGCCTACAGACAGGTCGTACAGGGAAACCCAACGTACAATACCCTGGGGATCTACAATATAAGTAGCACGGTAAGCCACTTTTTCATTGGCTTCCAGGATACCCAGCTCAGTTGCCAGGGATTTGGAAGTATCAGCCAGCATAGGGAACTGCAGTCCGCGCAGATCTTCATGATCTCTTCTCCATGCAGCATGTACAAACTCACTGTCAGTAGATGCACCGATCAACACTGCATCACGATCAGCAAAATCCTGCGCATGTTTGTTAAATTCAGCTATTTCAGTAGGACATACGAAAGTAAAGTCTTTAGGCCACCAGAACATCACCATCCATTTGCCGGAGTTTTTCAGTTCTTCTGAAGACAATTCATAAAATTCTTTACCCTTTTCAA
>NZ_DATMTE010000709.1:0-1908 GCF_035564935.1 Chitinophaga sp.
AAGGAGAACCTTTACTCGCAGAATGCATTATCGCCAAGAGCGGCGCTTACTTTCCTGGTGGATTCATCTACCTCTTTATACGCATTGTATGACCAGTCTTTTTTACCACAAAGCGGCCTAAAGGCCGGCGGCCAGATTGAGCCCGGAACAGGCAACCCCGTTGGAGAACCGGTAGACCCGCAGCGCAACAATGACATGGAGCTGGGTGTCAAAAAGCAATGGTTCGGCAACCGCCTGCTCACCACTATCAATGGTTTTCATACGGTGAAAAGGAATGTGCTGATGAAAGATGTACGCTATGCGGCGCTGAACTATAAGCGGCAGATAGGGGAATACAGCAGCGATGGGGTAGAGGTGGATGTGCTGGGGAATATCGGTAACCGCATTACCCTTACAGCCAACTACACTTTTGTGGATGCACGTATTACGAAGGATACTGTTAATTCACCGCTGATTGGTAACAAGCTGCCCGGTACACCACAACAGCTGATCAATACCTGGGCGCAATACAGGCTCCCGCTGGGAAGCGGCAGGGTACTGGCTTTCAGTGTTGGTCAAAGTACACAGCTGAAAAGATCTACTTATTCAAAGGATACCTACCTGCCTGACTTTACCAGGTGGGATGCAGGCATTTCCTATAATACCAGCCGGTATTATTTGCGTATCAACGCAGATAACCTGACCAATAAACGCTATATCGAATCCGGCGACATTGGGTTTGATTATCCGATGAGCGGTACCAATTACTTTTTTGTAGAAGGTGCGCCGTTCAGTATAAAATGTACCGTAGGAATAAAACTGTTGTAAAAATTAAAGGAGAGCTATTATGATTACCGCCAGTGCGCTTACAAAAAAATTCAACGACTTTGTGGCCCTTGATCATCTTGACTTACAGGTAGATGCAGGTGAAGTATTTTGTTTGCTGGGACAGAACGGGGCCGGGAAAACCACTACGGTAAATATTTTCCTGGGGTTTACAGAGGCTACTTCCGGTACAGCTTCTATAGATGGCATACCGGTGAAGCCGGGAGGTATGGATACCCGTAAGCGGCTGGCATTTATCCCCGAGGTAGTGATGCTTTACCCGCATCTTACCAGTATGGAAAATCTTGATTTCTTCAGTCGCATGGCGGGGTACCGCTATTCGCAACGCCAGCTTGGCAACCTGTTGCAGGATGCGGGCCTGGAGCCGGCGGCCTTTCATCGCCGGGTAGGGAGCCATAGTAAAGGAATGCGGCAAAAAGTAGGGATTGCTATTGCAGTAGCAAAAAATGCTTCCGCCATTTTTATGGACGAGCCTACTTCTGGTCTTGATCCGAAAGCCACGCTTGAATTTAGCCATATTGTGCGTAAACTGGCTGCGGATGGGAAAGCCATATTTATGGCCACGCATGATATCCTGAACGCCGTAAGCATAGGTACGCGTATCGGCATTATGAAAACCGGCCAACTGGCGCACATCATGCCCAATGAGGGCCTGCAGCCGGCAGTGCTGCAGCAGATCTATATGGATATTGTATGACAACCGGTTCCTGGAACCGGGAAGGCGCTGCCGGCGTACATCTACCTTAAGGATAAATGTAAAAAGTGACTTTATGCACATTTTGCATTGCAAATTATCAGTTCAACCAAAGAGATCTGCCAGTATCTTCGCATTACGGTGAAACTCCTCCGGGGAGGCGCCGGGTAGCTTATTATGCGGGTTTGAAATTTTTAAAGAAAGGATAAATGCTGCGTCATATAGGGAGAAAAAGAAATTACAGGCATAATTTGCGCCTGGCCGTGCTTTTATGCTTCACGGCGGGAATGGTAAATGCGGCCGGTTTCTTTGCTTTTTCGGTGTTGACCACTAATGTAACCGGCCATGCGGCGCTGCTGGCGCAGAAGCTGGCAATGGGAGATCTGAGG
>NZ_DATMTE010000710.1:0-2059 GCF_035564935.1 Chitinophaga sp.
GTAGGCCCCTCCCTGGAGTTGATTGATTTAGTCAATGGTTTGCACGAAGGCCTTTTCCTCTTTACAGAATTTTGTTTCCCCGTTTCAGCAAGGCCAAACTCCCGGCCACTTTCCACCTTCTTCCCGGTATATTTATTTAAAGGCATTGGTTTTTTTTATAAAGATGATTCCATTGTCTGAGTCATGAAACAGCATAAATACAAACATATTTATCATGTTCTTAACCCGTCAGCAACTGTACGATAAGATACGTGCATCCTCTAAAGAGGAATATATATTACAGGAAATGACGCGCCTGGGTTTCTGGGCCGAAAACGTTGCGCAGCCCTCACCGGCCGCTACCCTGATCCAGAAGGAGAACGAGGTGCGCCGGCAGCTGAATGACCTGCTCAATGAGCGGCAACGCTACCGCAATAAACGGGCAATGCTGGAAGACATGCGCAAAGCCCGCATGGCCAAAGCCAAACTGAAAAGAGAAGAAACCAAACAACGCCGCGAAACCGCCAGGAAAGAAAAGGCCGCCGCATGGGCCATCACCAGGCAACAGGAGATCGTGTATCTTGGTGAAGAAGTATCTGCCGGCCTAAATAAAAAAGTACCGGACGTAGCGCAACTGCAAAAGTTCGGATTGCCTGTATGGGCCGACGCCACTGCACTTGCGAACGCCATGGGCATCAGCATCGGTAAACTGAGGTACTTATCTTTTAACCGGAAAGTTGGGCATCATACCCATTACCAACGCTTCCAGATCCCAAAAAAATCCGGCGGTACCCGTACCATTTCTGCTCCCATGCCGCAGCTGAAAGCTGCACAGCACTGGATCCTGGAAAACATTCTCTATAAAATAGAGAATGATGAAGCTGCGCATGGTTTCGTGCCGGGTAAATCCATTGTTACCAACGCAGCGCCACATACCGGGCAGGATATCGTGATCAATATCGATCTGCGCGACTTCTTCCCATCCATCGCCTATAAACGCGTAAAAGGACTATTCTGTAAACTCGGGTATGCAGAACAGGTAGCTACCATACTGGCGCTGATTTGTACAGAACCCGAAGTAGATGAAGTACTGCTCGACGGCCGCAAATACTATGTGGCTAAAACAGCAAGACATCTCCCGCAGGGAGCCCCTACCAGTCCTGCTATCACCAACCTCATCTGCTATAAACTGGACCGGCGTTTTACCGGCCTGGCGGCAAAATACGGTTACGCCTATACGAGGTATGCCGATGATATGACCTTTTCTGCCAAAGGACCTGCGGCTGATAAAGCAGGGCAATTACTACGCGCAGTGAAAATGTTTGTAAAGGAAGAAGGATTCACCATCCATCCTGACAAATTGAAAATAATGCGTAAAGGCGATAAGCAGGAGGTAACCGGCATCGTGGTAAACGAAAAGCTGAGCCTGGACCGTACCACCCTGCGTAAATTCCGCGCACTGCTGCACCAGGTGGCAAAAACCGGTTTAGCTAACAAAAGCTGGGGCAAAGGAAAGAATATTATCAGCAGTATGGAAGGATATGCCAACTTTGTGCATATGGTGAAACCTGAACTGGGCATAAAGCTGAAAGCCACACTGGGCGCCTTGTTACAACGGGAGGATATAAAAGCAGAAGCCCGCGCGTTATGGACCGGCGACAGCTCCGCAAACAAAGCAGTAGCCGACTTTAAGCCGGAACCGCTTAATAAGCCTAATCCTTCCTCAGATAAACCCTGGTGGGACGTAGTATAATAACAGGCAGGCAAACATAAAAGCCCCGGGTACAACACAGTATCCGGGGCTTCTCTTTTTACAAGTTATATCCTATAGAAATATAGGCTTGTGTGCCAATAGTAGGGTTACCCCATGATTGAATATATTTCTTGTTCAGCAGGTTGGCGGCGCCCAGTTTAACCGTGGTTTTAGCCTTCGGGAAAAACTTGCTTACCATGGCGTCCAGTGTGCCGAAAGCAGGAATTTCGCTCAACCCCGCAGCATTTAAATTAGGTCCTACAAAGGAGGATTGCCAGATGAATGACTGCTGCCACTTCCATAAAATGTTAAAGGCAAAGTTGGAAT
>NZ_DATMTE010000711.1:0-5159 GCF_035564935.1 Chitinophaga sp.
GCAAGAAAGCTCAGCCACCGGGAACCAAACCATTGATGGTATTCACCGCTTAAACAAAAGCTCGCCATACTAAGCAGGAAGATCAGCGCCGCCAGGAAACGGTTAGCGCGCCTTTTCCTCGTAGAAAAGAAAAGCAGGCCGCTTACAATGAAGCCCTGTACAACACCCAGTAAAATAATAGTTTGGAATAACCGTTCCATAATGCCAAAATAAGATAAAATCTTTTGCTGTCAGCTACCAGGCATTGCTAGAAAAATTTTTCTACCGTGAGACCATAAGTCATCAGCAGGTTTTCACGCTCGGTACGGTTTAATTTGTTATAGGTCATGGCAGCTGTGATGGCGAGCCAGGACCGCAGCTTTACAGCGAGGGTGTTATTGCATTTTATGATATAGTCGTTGCCGTGAGACAGGGAGTTCTGCAAATAATTGGATCCTTCCAGTACAATGATGTCTTTGATCACCCATTTATAATATACCCGGAATGAATTTCTGAAGGTTTGATACACATCCGGGATGGTGTCGTGCAGAAACAGGTCGCTGTTTTCAAAGAGGATCCCTTCGCTGAGGTTGAGGGTGGCATTTTCCCGCTTGATCACGTCGTAAGCAGCGCCGCCGCCTCCCTGGAAACGGTCGTTGATCTTCAGGGAATAACTTTTATCATAATTGGCAAGCCCCCAGAAGTATATTTTCTTTTCTCCCCGGTAAATATTAAAGTCGAGGGCAGTAGATATATCGTTGTTGGTAATGTTATGATCCTGCTTCCCGTATACGTAACTGGCGCCCATATTCAGCGTCACTCTCTTTTTACTGATCTTGAAGCCCATGTTATTATTAAGCAGGAAGGAATTACCATCGTTGGTCATATTCACAGAGCCTGTAGATGCATACTTAATATAATAATGCACCGAGTCGCTGAACTGTGCGCTTACACTCAAACCATACAATAATACCATCCATAGTAAAACTAATCTCTTCATATCCGGGTGCTTAGATGTTATATAATGCGATTCGGGCGCCGCAATTAACGTGCCTGAACATTCTGTGAGGAATGTTATAAAAAATAAAGTTTTTTAGAGATCTTAGCCTATTGTACGGCCGGAGCCTTTTTTCCGTGCCATATATTTTGCTGAAACCACGTAAACACGATACGATATGTCATCAAGAAGAAACTTCCTGCTTCAAACCGCGCTGGGTATGGCTGCCACCACTATGGCGCCCTTTACCGTTGCCGCCGCTGCCGGCAGCCGGGTAAAGAAAACAGCGCTGCCCATTGGTATGGCGGGCTATACCTTTGCCAAATTTGATCTTGACCAGGCCATCGCCATGATGAACCGGGTGAACATCAAAAACATCTCTGTAAAAGATATTCATCTCCCTTTAAACAGTTCCCCGGAAAAAATAAAGGAAGTACTGGGTAAATTTTCCGCAGCAGGTATTCACGTATATGCGGTAGGCGTTATATACATGAAAACAGAGAAAGCGGTAGATGAAGCATTTGATTATGCGAAACGTGTAGGCGTTCCGTTAATTGTAGGCGTACCTAACCCGGAACTGCTGGATTATACGGAAAAGAAGATCAAAGAATATAATATCCGCCTGGCGGTGCATAACCATGGTCCGGAAGACAAGCTCTATCCCGGCCCTAAAAATGCATACGATCTTATTAAAAACCGGGATGAACGCCTGGGGCTGTGCCTGGATATAGGCCATGCCGCCCGCGCCGGCGAGGAACCGTCCAAAGCAGTGCTGGCGTATAAAAACAGGATCTTTGACCTGCATATCAAAGATATTTCCGCTGCGCAGAAAGATGGTAAAGCCATTGAACTGGGCATGGGCGCTATTGATTTCAAAAAACTGGTAACAGCGTTGGAAAAGATCAATTATGCCGGGGTATGCAGCCTGGAGTTTGAAAAAGATATGAGCGATCCGTTGCCGGGTATTGCCGAATCTGCCGGTTTTTTCAGGGGCGTGATCAATACAGTTAACAGCTGATAATTATTACCGGCGCAGCTTACAGCAGGCTATGGAATACGCAGCTGGCTGCCAACGGCTGGAAGATTGCGTAATCCGGGATTTGGTATTAGCTTAGCGTGCAAAGATCCCTTGCATGAAAATTAAGATCATCAGAAAATTCCTGGAATACGTTTACAATAATTATGTGGGCAATTTCTTAGGATTTGTTATCGGGATGGCATCCACCCGCCTTGTTTCCCATTACTTTACCACCCGCAGCATCAGGAACCTTTGGGGGCTTACTGCGCATAAAACCGTGGTCGACAAACATACCTACAATACTATGGAATGGGGTATTTCCATTGTGATCGGTTTTATTGTGTTTGAAATAGTTTCCAAGTGGCTGAAGAAAAAGCTGCATATGATGATGCCCAAAAACAAGTACACACAATGGCTGATGGAAACCGAAGAGCCGGCGCCTGCCGCCAATACAAGGGCATCAAATAATAATACCACTACCGCCGTATAGCTTACTGTTTTACAAAAAGGCCGGCAGGCATCATTGCTTGTCCGGCCTTTTTATTTAGAATTTGAAGGTTACGCTTGCCAGGAAACTGACAGGCTTCTGCGGTATACCATTGGTATCCCAGTATTTTTGATCCAAGAGATTATTGCCTTTCAGTGCCAGCCGGTATTTAGGCTGATCATAAAATACGGAAGCACTGAGCAGGGTATATCCCGGCAAAAGAAATGTATTGGTGGATTCAAACCAGGAGTCGCCAACATAGTTTCCGCCGGCGCCAAAGCCCAGCCCTCTCGCCTTTCCACGGGGCATGTGATAGCTTATCCAGATATTGGCCACTTCTTTCGGACTGCCCACGATCAGCTTGCCCTGCAGCGCAGGCGACGCTTTCGTATACCTGTTCCCGTTATGGGCATATCCGGCCACAATGTTCAGACCTGTTACCGGGTTTGCGGTCAGCTCCACTTCATATCCCTTGCTGCGTTGGGTGCCGTCCTGGAATACAAACGTTTTGCCGTCCACGATCTCTGTCCGGGTTACATTGGTCACATCAATGTTATAATAACTGGCGGAGCCGCTTAATTTATTGTCGAGTAACTCCACTTTTACGCCGCCTTCCCACTGGTTGCCTTGCTGGGGCTTCATGTTCAGGATAGTGTTATCAGGCTGCACAAGTGGCGCCAGGTTTACAAAACCATTCATATAGTTGGCAAACAAAGACACTTTATCTTTCCATACCTGGTATACGATACCCAGCTTGGGCGACAGGGAGTTCTGGGAATAATCACCGGCGTATTTACCGGTAGCGACCGTGTAGGTGCCATCCGTGGTAAAGCGGTCGGCACGCAGGCTCAGCATGGCCATCAGCGCCGGGGTGATGTTCAGCACATCGGATGCGTACACGCTGTAGCTCTTCGACCTGGTACGGGTTGCTGAAAATCCTTTCTGGTAGGATAAAGCATCAATCAGGTCGGCGTTCAGTTCTTTTACCGGTTGATTGATATTCACCTCATCGTAGTTTACGGTAACGCGGTTCAGGCTATTGTAGTTGTTGTTATAATCGATCCCGATCACTAACCGGTTCCGCAACGATCCTATCCTGAAATCGCCTACAAAATTCTGCTGTAGCTGGATATTACCAAATGTTTCAGGCTTCTGATTCCTGACGCTGCGCGCCATGGTGGAATCCGTGAGCAGGGTCATGTTGGTCCAGTAAAAGTGTTTATAAAAGCCTTCAGAAAACAGGTAATTGGTTTCGGAGGTCCAGGCATCGGATATTTTATAGGTGATCCTGCCCTGTATATTATTGATCCCATTGCTGATATCAGCGCCGTTATTGATGTACGACCGTTTGTACCCGATGTTGAGATCTTTAAAGCTCCTGGCCTTCACATTCTTAAAATCGTTTACCGCATAGGTACCGGTAGCGAAGTTGCCCCTGGTAATATCTACGTCCACCAGGAAATTCAGCCGGTCGTTCACCTGGTAAGAGAAGCTGGGAGCAATGGTATAATTTTTTGCATATCCCTGGTCCTGGAAAGAGCCTTCCGTTTGCCCGGCGGCATTGAGCCGGAACAGCAGGGTGTGTTCATCATTCAGTGGGGCGTTCACATCTGCGGTAAAACGCGCAAACTCAAAGCTGCCACCGGTAAAGCTCACATTTCCGCCAAAATCATCGTATGGTTTTTTAGTCACATAGTTATAAAGGCCCCCGAAAGTGATGTTACGGTTGCTGCCAAACAGTGTGCCTGAAGGTCCCTTTATTACTTCTATGCGTTCCAGGATAACCGGGTTCAAAGGCACAATGGCACTGGTCACCATACCATTTCGCATACCCGTAGCGTTGGAGAAACCACGTATAGTCATGCCCTGGGAGCCGCCTACGGCGAAATTGGGCACTGCGCCGGGGATATTCCTGTAAATATCGGTACGCTCAGTGATCAGTTGTTCCTGCATTAGGGCTTTACCCACGGTTTGGTATACCTGCGGGTTTTCCAGGTTTTTCAGGGGAAGCCTTGCCACCTGGTCGGTAGTTTTATCGGTAAACCTGTTACGGTTGCTGTTCACAACAATTTCCCGCAGTTGTGTGTCCGACAACTCCAGCCGGAGCGATACGTTGGTGGTCTCGCCCTTCTCTACGCTTACATTTTGTGTAAGCGTTTGGTAACCGATCAATGAAATTTCTAACTGGTAATCACCGGCAGGTACCCGGTGAATGGTGAAAACGCCATCTTCCCCGGTAATGGCAGATCTTGACGTTCCCTTTATCACCACAGTTACCGAGGCGGCGATCTGATTATCGCTGGTGGTTATTATTCCTTTAATAGTACCGGCATCTGTTTCTGAATTGGAGAAGGCATATAGCGGCAGTAATAAGATCAGGCAGTACAGCAGTTTCTTCATGGTTGGATGCAAAAATTTTGCGCAAATTAGCAAGGAGAAAACCACATCCTTTTAATATTCCGGAAAAGTATTTATCTGAAAAGGAAATATTTAAACATGGAGGATTTATAACGCTTCCCGGGCAGGCCTTTTGCTTGCCGTAGTTATAACAGCAATGGCCTGCCAGCAGCAGGTGATGCCGATGGTATCCGGTACAAGCACGCACTTGAATTGTTCCGTGCCAAAGGCGGCGGAAAAATGGGAGATATACTCGGGCTGCCACAGTCGCGTTTAGTCAT
>NZ_DATMTE010000712.1:0-5348 GCF_035564935.1 Chitinophaga sp.
TTTAACAAAGAATTGGCCCTAAAAAGCGTGTTCACCGGAATGAAGCGGCGTATTTTTGTGGGCGCAAATCAGCACTGCAATTTCCATGCAGCATGTACAAAGAAAGAATACCTCCTTCTTTCCCTCAGACGTTTGCGCAACCGGTAATTGGACAATCAGCCAATGCTGTGATGGAAGGCTTTATGAATTGCTCTCACACCAGCTATCGTGAAGAACAGAATGATTATTATACCAATGCCTGTAACGTGGAGTGCAAAACCTCCTCTCTTTACAGGAGGCCATTAGCAGGCATATACGCTTTTAGGAAAACGGAACCATGCTTAGAACAATTCCTGTGTAGTTTGATAGTGTGATTAGTGTGATGATAAAGAAGCCGGTTCTGCACTGAGAACCGGCTTTCTTTTTTTAATGCGTTGCGGCGCTGCTGATCATATATTTCCACACGGCTGTGAACTCCGTACCAAGCGTAGACCCGTGCTTGTCTTTACGGTCTATATCCGTTACAAGAATATTTTTTCCCGGACGTACCGGCATTTCCGGCTGTACCATTGTGGTATCGGTTACAGATTGGTGACTCACGGCACTTACATCCGCCACCTGGTACTGGTAATTAAACGGATCGCCTGTATGCAGGAAGGCATAATACCTGTTTACCGGCGTACGGCCACGCTCCTGCTGCCAGTGGGCGGGTGCATTAAAATACTGCAGGTAATCCTGCGGACCGGAAAACATCAGTACGCCCCCTAAGCGGAATTTTTTCCCGAAATACGCAGCATGCCCCGCTCCCTGCGAGTGACCGCCAACAATCACCTTATCCCACTGCACTTTTCCGTTATGTACAAATTCACGCCAGCCCTTATCCTGCGCAGCCAGGTATACCAGCAGTTTTGTAACCCGGTTCACCAGGCTGTTGGCAGAATCCACTTCTACCTTATCACTCACGGCCGTACCAAACATAATTTCCTGGCGGAAATGATCAAAACAGGTGCTGTCTTCGCTTTTGGAGCAGGCGGTTGTTATCACCGTATTTACATAATCAGGGGTTATTACGTAATAACCCATCGCGGCAAAACAACTGTCGAATGTGTGAAAATCGGCTGCCTTCCCACCTGTACCCGGAATCATCACTAACAACTGATGACGGTTATTTCCTGCAGCGGGTTCTACAGCGAGGTGCGGCGTATGCACCATTTTGAGTCCATCCTGGGTTTCCCCTGGTGCTATTGCCCGGAACTTCACCTGTGCATGGCTTACAGCGGAAAAAAGCAGGGCGCTTAAAACAAGTACATGATATTTTATCTTGATCATATGAAAATATAAATGAGTGGGCATTAAGATACAAATTTTGATCTTCTTTTAACAGTACGGCTATACGCAACCGGGATGAAAGGAAATTTATTCTGTAAATTAGTAGTATGATACCATGGACCGAAATATTAATACGATTATCGCTGGCAGCGGTGTTTGGCGGTATCATCGGCCTGGAAAGGGAACGGAAGGACTGGGCAGCCGGCTTAAGAACCCACATGATGGTTTCAGTTGGCGCCGCATTAACTATGATGGTTTCCGCTTATGGCTTTTCTGATATCCTGGGCCATCCGAACGTAGTGCTGGATCCCTCCAGGGTAGCCGCACAGGTGATCAGTGGTATCGGGTTCATCGGCGCAGGCACTATTCTTTTTTTGAAAGAAGGCGTGGTACGCGGACTTACCACTGCAGCGGGCTTATGGACAGTGGCTGCTATTGGCCTTGCCACCGGCGGGGGCATGTATTTCGCGGCCTTTATTGCCACGGCTATTGCCATCGTTATCCTGTGGCTGCTGCAGCCGGTGGAAAAAAGATTCCTTAGCCGTTTTGAACAAAAAACAATCCGCATCATCACATTCGAACGGAGCAAATCTATTGAAGTAGCTGATAAACTGTTTCAAAACACCGCTCTCAATATTACCTCCTGCAACATTGAGCAAACGGACAGCTTCTTCTTTATCACCATCCGTTTCAGGAGTATAGATAAGGCTATTGTTGGAAAGCTGATCGCGGATATACAGGCAGATGCAGGCGTAAAAGAAGTATCCTGGAATACATAAGCTTTTTACCTGGTCAAAGTAATGGCGCCTTTACAAATGGTGTAGTCTCATCGTAATATTATTATGCAGGGATAGATGCCGGGCTTGTCGCCTCCCTGTAAAATCAGGAGAACATAACATACACATCCCGCTAAGGGCGATAATTCTTCTTACTTTTGCGGGGAAATTTTAAACGATATATTATTTTGACCAACGAACTTTCAAAATCGAAATATTTCTTTCTAATTCTGATCCTCGGTACACTTACAGCATTAGGGCCTTTTTCCATCGACATGTATCTCCCGGGATTCCCGGCCATAGGAAAGGATCTGGGAGTAGATCCCACCAGGGTAGCCCTGTCGCTTTCCAGTTTTTTTATTGGCATTTCAGCGGGCCAATTGCTGTATGGCCCGCTGCTGGACAGGTTTGGCAGAAAGAAGCCATTATACATAGGGCTGGTGCTGTATGTGATCTCTTCGATCGGTTGTATGTATGTATCATCGTTGAATGGGTTGATTGTTTTACGTTTTGTACAGGCTATAGGCAGCTGCGCCGCGGCGGTGGCTTCTGTAGCGATGGTGCGCGATCTTTTTCCAGTTAAGGATAATGCAAAGGTATTTTCGTTGCTGATGCTGGTAGTGGGTACTTCCCCCATGATTGCGCCTACTGCAGGCAGTTATGTTACCAGCGCCTTCACTTGGCATGCGGTGTTCCTTGTATTGGGTATTATGGGAGCAATGATCCTGGCTGCCACTATTCTATGGCTGCCGGAAAGTTACCGGCCGGATACATCCATGTCATTAAAGCCAGGTCCAATTATCAGTAACTTCCTGTTAGTGGTAAGCGAGCCACAATTTTATACCTACACTTTTGCGGGCGCCGTTTCCTTTTCCGGCCTGTTCGCTTATGTATCGGCCTCGCCGCAGGTGTTCATGGATATTTATAAACTCAGCGACAAAGCCTATGGATGGATCTTTGCGGGCCTCTCCGTAGGACTGATCGGCTCCAGTCAGGTGAACAGCCTGCTATTGAAACGGTTCAGCAGTCAGCAGATAGTACCGGTGGCGCTGGTTTGCCAAACCATTACCGGGCTTGTTTTCATTGTATGCGCCTGGAATAATTTCCTGTCATTACCCGGCATTATTGCATTGCTGTTTATATACCTCTGCTGCCTGGGCTTTATCAATCCCAACACCTCCGCATTATCACTGGCGCCATTCAGTAAAAATGCGGGCAGCGCCTCCTCGCTGATGGGCGCTACCCAAATGGGAATAGGGGCGCTTGCTTCTACAGTAGTGAGCTTATACAATACGCATACAGCAACGCCAATGGCTGTTACCATGTGCGGCACATCGTTGCTGGCGCTGTTTATATTGCTGATATGCCGCCGCAATATTAAAACAGCCGTAGCAGCAACGCCGGGAGCCGCTACCATAGCGCATTAAAAAGGTGTCCACACCGTTCATGGTGTGCAACTTCTTTACAAAATTATAGATAGCTTCTGATAACATTTGCAGAAGCAGGGGAAATTGTATCTTTAATATCTCCCAAAAAAATGTTTCAATGGCATACAATGAATTACTCGCCGACCGCGTACGCGAAATCCTCTCTGCTGCATCGGAAAATATCACCGAAAAGCAAATGTTTGGTGGGCTTTGTTTTATGGTAAATGATAAAATGTGTGTGGGCGTAAAAACCGACAAGATGATGGTGCGTATTGATCCCGGCAAGTCAGAAAAAGTGCTGGAATCTGCCACCGGTGCGGAAATGATGGTACATGGCAACAGGGTGATGAAAGGATATATTTTTGTGGATATAAATGAGCTGCACACCAAAAAACAATTGCAGCACTGGATTAAAATGGCATTAGAATTTAACGTAAACGCTAAATCTTCCAGGAAAAAATAACCTGATAATGCTGATCAGGCTTTGATTTGCTGCATTTTTTTATACCTTTAAAACTACTGTAGCAATTTTAGGAACCTGATTTTTAACCGGCATTATTCGATTACTTATGAACACATTTACGCTGATAACGGCTTTAGTTACTATTAGTGCATTAATTTCCTACATCAATAACCGATTCATTAAACTCCCCGGAACCATAGGCGTGATCGTGGTTTCGCTCCTGTTATCATTACTGATATCGCTGACAGGTAAAATTTTTCCAGATGCTTTTACTTTTATCAAGGATGTAACCAACGGCATCGACTTTACAGGCACCCTGCTGGACGTGATGTTAGGCTTCCTGCTTTTTGCCAGCGCCCTGCATTTTGATTTCAACAAACTGAAAGCGCAGCGGTATCCTGTACTGGTACTAAGTACCGTGGGCGTAATAGGCTCCACTTTTATATTCGGATTCCTGCTGTACTGGGCCACAGAGCTATTGCATATAGATGTGCCACTGGTGTATTGCCTGCTGTTTGGAGCGCTCATTTCTCCTACAGATCCTGTAGCGGTATTGTCTATCTTAAAAAAATCAAAGGTACCCCCCGCCCTTGAAACTATTATTGGCGGCGAGTCATTGCTGAACGATGGTACCGGCATCCTGTTATTTGTGATCCTGAAAGAAGTAGCAGGACAGGCAGACACGCATGTATCGCTTTCACACGCAGCGGCCGTATTTTCACAGGAAGTATTCGGCGGCATTGCATTGGGTGTTATCTCCGCCATTGTTGCCTACAGGACCATGAAGCGTGTAGACGACTTCAACATCATCGTTATGGTATCTTTATCCATGGTAATGGTGATTTCCGTTCTAGGCGCCATGTTACACGTATCTATTCCACTGGCGGCCGTTTCAGCCGGTTTAATATTAGGCAACACTTCTCTTGGTACTAAAAATGCCGAAGAAATACAACACTACTTTCATAACATCTGGAGCCTGATCGATGAACTGCTGAACACCATTTTGTTTGTAATGATAGGGCTGCAGATCGTGATCATGCCTTTCCTGAAAAATTATTGGTTCACCGGCCTGATGGCCACTGTATTTGTACTCATTGCACGTGCACTGAGTATCACCATCCCGGCTATTGTATTAAAACGTTCATTGAAAACAAACTACAAAAGCATTGGCATACTCGTTTGGGCCGGACTACGCGGAGGCATCTCGGTGGCGCTGGCACTGTCATTGCCGGAGTCGCCGTATAAAGAACTGATCCTCTCCGCCAGCTACTTTGTAGTACTCTTCTCTATTATCGTGCAGGGCCTCACACTGAAGAAGGTGGTGGACCGGATGATCTAAGCGGATGTTGTCTGACTCAGGATTAAACTGATTAC
>NZ_DATMTE010000713.1:0-1891 GCF_035564935.1 Chitinophaga sp.
TAGATCCGGCTTTCCTCTTTTATATGACCAGTCATCCCGATAAACGGAAAAAATCCACTTTTTTTATAGATATTGAGGTTTCCGGATGGCAGATACTTAACCTATTCTGTTATTCCAATATCTGAAAACGCTAAAATTTAGTATGGTGAACAAATTTTTTGGCGTGCTGGTAATGCTGGCACTGCAACAAAACGTATGGGCGCAAACATCTCCTGCCGCTGGCTACAGGGACCTGCCCGATCCCAAACCCGTTAATAAAGCTTCCTGGGCAGCTGTTAATGACACCAGGCTTCACGTTGCATTTGGTACTGCAGATACCCGTTATGAAAAAAGAAATGCACCGGATAACAACGGATTAACGCCTTCCTGGGAAACAAAAGCCTGGAAAGGTGAAAAGGTCCATACACAACTGGTGATATGGTCGGCAGCAGCGCAGCCCGAAGTAAGTGTCCAGGCTTCTGCACTGAAAGACGGCAAAGGCCATACAATTGCTGCTTCAGCAATAACCACCGGCTTTGTGAGATATGTACTCACAGATGGTCTTAACAAAGATGGCAGCGGTTGCGGACACCGCAATCCCAAAGATTTCGATTCATCGCTGGTAGCGGATGGTATTGACATCATTAATAAAAGCACCATGGCTGCCAGCACTACTCAACCAGTGTGGCTGAGCGTCCGGGTGCCGGCAAACACTCCTGCAGGCGCTTACAAAGGCTCCGTAAATGTGAAATCCGGTGCTACAACGGTGAATATGCCCTTTGAAGTAACCGTGCTGGAACATACCCTGCCCGCGCCGAAAGACTGGCAGTTCCACCTCGATCTGTGGCAAAGCCCGTATGCCATAGCGCGTGTATATGGTGTAAAACCATGGAGCGATGCACACTTCAAAGCCATGAAACCGTATATGAAAATGCTGGCAGATGCAGGCCAGAAAGTAATCACCACTACCATCATATATGATCCCTGGAATAGTCAGACAGAGGATATTTATGGTACAATGGTGAAGTGGACAAAGAAGAAAAATGGCAGCTGGACCTACGACTACAGCGTCTTTGATAAATGGGTGCAGTTCATGATGGATCAGGGTATCCGGAAGGAAATCAACTGTTACAGCATGATTCCATGGAACCTGAAATTCTATTATTATGATGAGGCTGCGGGAAAAGATACTTTCATTGTTGCCAAGCCGGGTTCCGCAGAATACACAAAGCACTGGCAACCAATGCTGACTGATTTTGTAAAACATCTGAAAGCAAAAGGCTGGTACAATATTACTGCTATTGCCATGGATGAAAGACCAATGGAGGCTATGCTGGAAACCCTGAAGGTGATCCGTAGTGCTGATAAGGATTTTAAGTTATCGCTGGCAGGCAGTTATCATGAGCCACTGGCCAATGAAATACATGATTACTGTATTGCATTGAAGGAATCTTTCCCTGAAAACATAATGAAAGCACGCCTGGCAAAAGGATTGCCTACTACTTTTTATACATGCTGCACGGAAGGCTTTCCGAATACCTTTACATTTTCCCCGCCTGCAGAATCGGCCTTTATGGGCTGGCATGCTGCGAAGAGAGGTTATAACGGTTACCTGCGCTGGGCATTCAACTGCTGGGTAGCTGATCCGCTGCACGATTCGCGGTTCCGCACCTGGGCCGCCGGAGATACTTATCTCGTATATCCCGGACCCAGGTCTTCCATCCGTTATGAAAGACTGATTGAAGGCATACAGGATTATGAAAAGATAAGAATACTGCGGGAGGCATTTGCAAAAAGCGGTAATTCCGCAGGTTTAGGCAAACTCAGTGAATTGGTAAAACCTTTCGAGGAAGAAACGCTGAAAACCACGCCTGCGGCAGATATTTTGAAGGTAGCGAAACGAGGATTAAAC
>NZ_DATMTE010000714.1:0-10279 GCF_035564935.1 Chitinophaga sp.
TTAAAGTATTTGGGGAGATATAAGCGGTTTTTGGCTGACTCAGGATTAAACTGATTATACTGATTACCTTGATTTTGTTTCTTAGTAAGATGAAAAAAATGGAGATAAAAGCGGGTATCCACTACTATCTCCATTTTTATATAAAATTCAAAAAATAAAAATCAGGATAATCAGGGTAATCAGTTTAATCCTGAGTCAGACAAAATCCCCGCTATTTCTTTTCCACCAGGTAAGCCGCTGCCTTATTGCTCAAGGCTTTCGCTGCCGGTTGCACAACTTCTGTTTTGGCAGTAGGCGGCACCGGAGGCTGTTTGGTATGGAACATTTCAGCCAGGGTAGGCGCAATCACCAGTGATACGATAGACATCAGTTTGATGAGGATGTTCATGCTGGGGCCGGAGGTATCTTTAAAAGGATCTCCAACAGTATCGCCGGTTACGGATGCTTTATGTGGCTCAGATTTCTTGTAGTAGGTTTCACCATTGATTTCAACACCTTTCTCGAAAGATTTTTTGGCATTGTCCCAGGCGCCACCGGCATTGTTCTGGAAAATTCCCATCAGCACGCCGCTAACAGTGGCACCGGCCAGGAAACCGCCCAGTACTTCCGGACCAGCCAGGAAGCCTACCAGTAAGGGGGAAATCAGCGCAATAGCGCCAGGCAACATCATCTCACGAATAGATGCCTGGGTGGAGATGGCCACACATTTATCGTATTCAGGCTTGCCGGTACCTTCCATAATGCCTGGTATCTGGCGGAACTGCCGGCGTACTTCTTCCACCATAGCCATGGCTGCGCGGCCTACCGCGGCAATAGCAAGAGAAGAGAAAATGAAGGGGATCATACCACCCACAAATAAACCTGCCAATACATTGGCCTTATAGATATCAATACCCTGGATACCGGCTACACCTACAAAGGCTGCAAACAGCGCCAGTGCGGTTAAGGCTGCAGAGGCAATGGCAAAACCCTTACCTGTAGCGGCGGTGGTGTTACCTACGGCATCAAGGATATCTGTTTTTTCCCTTACTTCTTTAGGCAGTTCACTCATTTCGGCAATACCACCGGCATTATCCGCAATCGGGCCAAACGCATCGATAGCCAGCTGCATGGCTGTAGTAGCCATCATACCCGCTGCCGCAATGGCTACGCCATATAACCCGGCCAGGGAGAAGGAACCGGCAATACCGGCAGCCAGCACCAGGATGGGCAGGGTAGTGGATTCCATACCAACAGATAAGCCCCCAATGATATTGGTAGCAGCGCCGGTGGCGGATTGACGGATAATTGATTTTACCGGGCGCTTACCCATTGCAGTATAATACTCAGTAATGATACTGATCAGTGTACCTACGGCCAAACCTACCATGATGGCGCCAAATACCTGTCCGCGGGTAAATTCATGACCACGTAAGGTCATAGTGCTTTCCGGCAGGATCCAGTTTACCAGGAAGTAGGAAACGATGGCCGTTAATATGATAGAACCCCAGTTGCCCATGTTCAGCGCTTTTTGTACTACGCCGGTATTCAAACCCGCGCCTTCGCTGATACGGACAAAGAAGGTACCTATGATAGAGAAGATAATACCTGCACCGGCAATGATCATCGGCAGCAGGATAGGGGCAATGCCTCCGAAAGCATCCTGCGACACGGTTTCAGAGCCCAGCACCATAGTGGCCAGCACCGTGGCTACATAAGAACCAAACAGGTCGGCGCCCATACCGGCTACATCGCCCACGTTATCGCCTACGTTATCTGCAATGGTGGCGGGGTTCCGCGGATCGTCTTCCGGGATGCCGGCTTCCACTTTACCTACCAGGTCGGCGCCCACATCGGCGGCTTTGGTGTAAATGCCGCCACCCACACGGGCAAACAAGGCGATGCTTTCTGCGCCTAATGAAAAACCAGTGAGCACTTCAATGGTTTTGATCATCTCAGGCGTATTGGCTGCTGCCCCGAAATATGACTGCAGTATAATAAATAAAGAGCCTAACCCGAGAACTGCCAGGCCGGCAACACCCATTCCCATTACAGAACCGCCGGTAAACGACACCTGCAGGGCTTTGGCCAGGCTGGTACGGGCTGCATGCGCAGTACGCACATTGGCCTTTGTGGCTATCCGCATACCTATAAAGCCTGCAGTGGCGGAAAACACGGCCCCGATTACAAAAGCCAGTGCTATGGACCAGTGGGAGTTGTCGTGCGTAGCGCCCATGTATCCTAACAACAGGGCGGCAATAATCACAAAGTAAATAAGGACTTTATACTCAGCCTTCAGAAATGCCATAGCGCCTTCAGCAATATGCTGCGCTATTTCTTTCATCTTGTCGTTACCTGCATCCTGGCGTGACACCCAGGAGCTTTTAACAGCCGTAAACAGTAAAGCCAGTAATCCAAAACATGGAACGAGGTAAACTATATTCATGTAAGCGAAATTTATAAATACGTGGTTGACAAAAAAGTTTAGTAATTAAAAAATAATAGGATTCCAAAAAAATATTCAAATGAATATAAAACATAAATTATTAATTGTGTACGCGGTAAATAAAATTATTGTACACATGAGCCATGAGTAAGTATTTCAGCCGAAAAAAAATAAAGTGCTTAAATCCCTTCCCGGAAGGCTTTACCCAGTGAAGTAATGATATCCGAGGCCGTCATGGCCTCCTGCGACAGCTCAGCTGCTGCCAGGTCGCCGGCATAGCCGTGCAGCCATACACCCAGCAGCATGGCAGCTTTGGGAGTGTATCCCTGCGCCAGTAAACCGGTGAGGATGCCGGTAAGCACATCCCCGCTGCCACCGGTAGCCATACCAGGATTGCCGGTATGGTTAAAATACACCGCCCCATCGGGGCAGGCAATGGCGGTATACCGCCCTTTCAGCAAAATATACAGCTGTAGTTCCACGGCTTTGGCTGATAGCAATTCCAGCCGCGCTACGTCGTTGGCGGTTTGGCCGAATAGCCGTTCAAATTCTTTCGGATGCGGGGTAAGCATCGATCCTTTCGGTACCTTACATAACAGGTACGGATACACGGAGAGTAGGTTTAGCGCGTCGGCATCTATCACCATAGGGCGCTGCCAGGCGTCCATGAGGGCTTCCAGCGATTTGGCTGTTCCCGGTTGCTTATCTATACCGGGGCCAATGCCTATTGCTTTATAACCGCCAGCAGGGATGCCTTTGTGGAAATGGGTACTGTAATGCGGATCTTCGTCGGTAATGCACATGGCGGCAGGCTCGCTGATCTGCATGATCTGGGTACCGCATTGGGGAACGTGGCAGGTAAGCAGGCCCACCCCGGCACGCAGGCAGGCGCGCGCACTCAATACCGCTGCGCCCATTTTTCCATAGCTGCCGGCTACCAGTAAGGCATGACCATAAGTGCCTTTGTGGGCGAAGGGCTCACGTGGCCGGTAAATAGTACGTATTATTTCCCGGTCGGCCAGGTGATATCGTACCGGCGTTTGCGTGATATAGCCGGGATGCAGTCCTATAGGCAGTACATGCACTTCTCCTGTAAAGGAGGCATTTTCCGGTAACAGGAAAGCCAGTTTGTAAAATTCAAAGCTCAGCGTGGTATGCGCCTGTATAACCGGGCTATGCACGCTGCTTTCATCGGCCATAAGGCCGGAGGGCATATCAATAGCTATAATGGGGTGTTTGTGCCGTTGTTCGTTGATGCGGTGAAGAATACCTGCTATCCAGCCATCTACCGGCCGGCTCATACCGGTGCCAAAAATGGCGTCTATAATAATGGCATTGGGCGCCAGTTCCGGGAAGTCGGATACATCGCCGATGGTATAAATTGCTGCAGGATACAGCTGTTGCAGTGCATGGAGCTGATGTTCATGATCGGGACTTGCTTTGCTGCTATGCTGCAATATGCAGGTGTGTACCTCGTAACCATGCGCGAGCATTAAACGGGCAACCACTAATCCATCTCCCCCGTTATTTCCTTTCCCGCAAAAAATATAAACAGGGTGTGCGGGAGAATAATGATCTTCCAGCCAGGCTGCACATGCTCCGGCGGCCCGTTCCATAAGACCGGTACTGCTGATCGGTTCATGGGCGATAGTGAAGGCGTCTGCCTCCCTGATCTGTGCAGCGGAGAAGATTTTCATATCCGGTAGTTGAACACTAAAAATACTTCAAAATAAGGAACATAAAAAAACGGACCATGCTTGCCTCATGATCCGTTTGTAATGAAGTGGTCGCCGGGGATTAAAAAGTATATCTGGCAGACACACCGCCGATCTCCTCACCAAGATAGTTGGTGGGTCCAACAAACTGTACGTAAGGTTTCAGATCAGCACTGATGTTTAAAGGAATTTTCTTGAAAGTGTATTCGATACCAATGATACCATCCAGACCGGGAGATACGTAAGTACCCTTGCCTTTGTCGATATAACGATCCCAATCGTAATCGCGGCGGTCGTAGAAGCCCACATGCGCACCACCACCGGCATACATATTCAGTTCAGGTACACCAATATTCCAGTTGTATTCATACAACGCGGTGAAAGTAACGTTTGTTTTATGTGAATGGTTAGTGGTTACCAATCCTTCAATGGCATGAGGCCCCTGGATAAAGTGTTTAATGGTAAAGCCCACTACCCATGGATTCAGGCGTATGCCCAATGCAGTTTCGTAGTTGGAAGGATTGCTGCTCTGGTAACTTTTTTTCTTCTGCGCGTTTGCCTGGACTGCGATGATAGCAATAAGGCTGAAAAGTAACACGACTTTTTTCATAGATCTGTTGTTTGAATGAAACTTAAAAATATACGTGAGAAACGTTGGCTTATTCTCTAAAGTATATACACGACGAAATTAATTTCAGGGTTGCTTCGCAATAACAGTGCCAACCGGTTTGATGAGCCGCAGAAAAATAAACCCGGCAACGCCTGCTGCAACGGAAGCTACAATTACTGACATGATAGCTATAATCTGTAATTCCCTTTCCTGATAGGCCAGTGAAGATATGAAAATGGACATGGTAAAACCGATACCGGCAATAAGGCCAACGCCCAGCAGCTGCAGCCATCCTGATTTTGAAGGCAATGTAGCCAGCTTAAGCTTTACAGCGGCAAAGGAAAGCGTGAAAATACCAAGCGGCTTTCCCAGTATCAGCCCGGCAATGATGCCATAGCTGATATCGTTTTGCAGTGCGCCGCTAATATCTTTTGGTAAAAGGATGGCGGTATTGGCCAGCGCAAACACGGGCATAATAATAAAATTCACCGGGTCGTGTAAGCTATGTACCAATCCGGCGATGCGTTCCTGGGGAATACAGAACGCCAGTAACACACCTGCAATAGTGGCGTGTACGCCTGAATTAAAGAGACAATACCAGAGTACAACACCGGGGATGTAATAAAAGATCAGCCGCTGCACTTTCAAAAAGTTCAGCAGCAATGGGATGAGTAATACGCCGCCGCCAATCAGTAAATATTTTACATCAAGATGCGGGGTATAAAAGATGGCGATGGTTAATATGGCGCCAAGATCATCGATGATGGCCAGGGCCATCAGGAAAATTTTAAGGCTAACCGGTACTCTTTTGCCCAGCAGTGATAAGATACCCAGTGAGAAGGCAATATCGGTGGCCATCGGGATACCCCAGCCATGTGCATTTGGACTATTTTTATTGAAGATAGTGAAGATCAGCGCAGGGAATAACATGCCCCCGATAGCCCCTAACACGGGCAGAATAGATTTGCGCACGGAAGATAATTCTCCCACGGTAAGCTCTCTTTTTATTTCCATGCCTACCAGGAAAAAGAACAGCACCATCATGCCATCGTTTATCCAAAGCAGCCAGGAATTAGGGAGGTGTAAAGAGCGGTATTCATAATGATGGCCGCCAGCGGGATCAAATAATGTATTCCAGAAGCCTATATAATCTTCCTGGGCACCGGTATTGGCCAGTACCATTGATACAATGGTGCATACAATGAGCACTATTCCTACGGCACGACTGTCTTTCAGGAAAGTATGAATAGGAGATATCAGTGTTTTCCGGACGATCTTAGCAGCTTTTTTGATCACAGCGTTTCAGTTTGATGAAGAAATATTTCCGGGAGATGGGATATTGGAAATGGCTGCGGTAAAGCAGCCATTTCCAGGTATCCTTACAACGAAAATTATTGCATTAGTTCGTATTTCGTTTTTGGCTGCCGCTTAATGTCCCATTTAAAGTTTTCCAGCAGCAGCTGGTCTTTAGGACGTTGCGTAAACGGATAAACGGTGCCTTCCGGGTCTTTGATCAGCACTACTTTATCTACTTCTCCTTTTTTGAAAAAGATATTGATAATGGCGCACTGGGCCTTGTTAACGCTCATATACGCCCCGGCCTTGTCTTTGATATAATTGATGGTTTCCGCGTTCCCTTCCACGTGCATCCAGTCGAGCGTTTCCGCCAGCACATAGCCGGTGATCACATTGCCTTTGATCTGGTTAAACATGCCCGGCCCGGCTTCATTAATAATAAAGCCGTTGTTTTTGAGCAGCATTTTATCTGCTGTCTGGTTTTTGGTGAACATAAGGATGGTGTCGCCGCTGAGCTGGGTGGTGTTGTTGGACCACAGTACGGGGGTGCCGTAGAAGCGGAAGATAGAGTCCTTTGATGTATAGTATACGCTGTCTGCCACGCCCTGCAGGGAGTCGGAGAATATTTTTACATGGTGGTAGGCAAGGATATAGCGTTGCTCACTGGTATCTTTTGGTGCAGAGAGCGCCATACTGTCTGCGTGGTGTTTAATACCCGGCAGGGAATCGTGCATCACCACATCCGGTATGGGCGCCACTTTTATGTTCTTCACTGCGGAGTCCAGCTTTTGCCTGGTTTGTGCGAGGGTACTGTCGGCAATGAACATCATAACGTTGGCGGCTATACTATCCTGTTGTCGCCGGGCGATGGAGTCGCCCCGTGTGATGGGCGATATAGTGGCGGTGAATTTCTCCGGCGGCCTTATATTTTTGAGTGACCTGAGATTTTTGGTGGGAGATTCCGGTAAGCGTTTGAGCCCGGCCACGGAAGGAATAGACAGGCTGTCGTCCGGCCGGATCACGCCTGAAAACAGGGTGTCGGCGGCCATATACATGGTATCTTTATTTTTTTCCATGATGAGCAATGGCTTCTGGGTGGCAAGCACTGTTTTTTCGCGTTGGTTTACGATGCCTTTGTTGGCCAGCAGCGACATTTTGCGGGCGGTATCCTTATACACCATGTTACCGGTGGCATAGGCCATGCCGGTGAGCTTATCCATTTCTATATTATCGGCGGTGATAGTGCCGGTACTGTCTTCAATAGTGGGGCGGTTGCCGAAGTTACCGTATCCTTTTTCCGTATCATAATAACCGCTGGTGGCGTACATCACGCTTTTATCGTTATTGTTGATAGTGGTAGGCGCTACAATGGTGGCTATTTTGGTGTCGGTATTATAAAGCAGTTCATCTGTGCTGAGGGTATATTCCGGGTCTACCAGCAGTACGTTCCGCATGAAATGCATTTCTTTGGTATCGGTGTAATAGTAGCCTTCATCGCTGGTGAGCACACTTTTGCCGTTTACCAGTTTACCGGTTTTAACATACGAGCCAATTTTGGCATTCATATCGTACTGCAGTTCGGGGCCGGTGATGGTTACTTTTCCATCGGTCAGTTTTGCCTCTTCCCGGAGAATGGCGATGCGGGTGTTGGCATCGTAGTTCAGGTAATTACCGTAGATGTGAACACTGTCGGCCTGGTTAATATGTATATGGCCGTATGCGTCGATAATATTGGTTTTGTTATTTTTTACGGCGCTGTCGCAGTTAAACAGGGTAGTGCCTTGTTTAAAAATGGCATTGCCGATGAAGCGGGTAACACTGACAGAATCTTTTTCGTTCATGATCAGTGTATCGGCGTGAATGATTTCAATGACAGACCCGGTTTTCGGCGCGGGTTGTGCCGGAAACTGGGCGCTGGCCGTAGCTGCCAGCAGGCAGATGACGGCCAGAAAGATCCCTGATTTTATGTATCGATGCATTGATTCTTATTATTGTACCGCTGCTGTGTCTGAAGGTAACGGTTTCGTTTTATCTTTTTTGCCAAACAGGGAGAAGTGTACATAGCGTTTTGGATTCACCCGCAGGTCTTCCAGCAGCTTATTCAGGTTACCCAGTGAGTACTGAAGGTTGTTATACACTTTTTTGTCGTTCAGCAGCATACCTGCGGTACCATCAGTGGTATTCAGTTTACTGATGGTTTGGTTAAGGCTGGTGGCGGTTTGCTGCAATTGCTGCAGTGTTTTATCGATGTTGCCGTTAGCCAGGGCGCCGGTAGCTTTTTCGGCGTTGTCGAGTATGCCGGTAATTTTAGCATTATTATCCTTCAGGTTACCGGTAACGGCGGCCAGGTTATTGAATGTTTTCTGGATATTGCCGTTGTTGGGATCCAGCATATTGTTAAGGGATGCGGAGGTATGCGTAAAGTTGCGCATGGTGGTATTCAGGTTGCGGATGGCATCCTGGAGGTTTCCTTTTGCGGTGGTATCGAGAATGGCGTTTACTGATATCAGTACAGAGTCGATATTGGACAGGGTCCCTTCCAGTTTTTTCACCAGCGGGTTAAGCTGTTCTTTCAGGGCATCGGTCATAGATCCGTCTACAGCAGCGTAAATAGTATCGCCGCTTTTCAGGTATTCGCCGGCGTTACCCAGGTCGAGCTGTACTGTTTTGGTACCCAGCAGGTCGCTGCTGATACGCGCTACAGAATTACGGGGAATTTCTATTTTTTTGGTAATGGTGATGGCTACCAGGATACGGGAGGCATCTCTGTCCATTACTTCCAGGTTAGCGACATTACCTACCACCAAGCCATTTACCTGTACCGCGTTGGCTGGCTGTAAGCCATTTACCTGGTGATAAACGGCATAAATGGTTTTATTATGTGAAAACAGGCTTTTTCCTTTCAATAAATTAAAGCCCAGCACAAGTAAGGTTATACCCAGCACAGTTAATACACCTACTTTGGTTTCATTAGATAATTTGAGCATGAGATTCGTATACGTTCACGCAAAAATAATCAAAAAGCATGCACGGGAAGTGATCGTACGAAAATGTTAGTAATAAAAAAGAGGAAAGGGGGGTAAGAGGTATGGGGGAACGGGGTGGCGGTATGACTAGCAGGTGGTTACGAAAGCGTCTTTGAAGCCCAGTTTGCGGGCTTTGCGCATGGCGCCGGAGGCTTGTTCGTCGGTTTTAAACCGTCCGAGGATATATTTGTTGAGTTTTTTTTTATTCATCACCACGGGTTGGCGGTTCACATCACCGTGGAGCTTCCTGAAAATGGAAGCTCCCGGTTTATAGAATTTATCAGTGATCATGAGTTGTACGCAATAGCTGCCGGATAGGGGCAACTGCCTGCCGCTGCCGCCGTTACTGCCATTCCCGTATGCGGTGGTATTGCTGTTGCCTTTGGCGGATACTTTGGTGGTAGAAGGCTGGGTATTGCGGTTAGTGGTAAACCTGTCGAGTTCATCACGGTAACGCTTAATAGCTTTATAGATACAATTGGCCAGTTCCTGTTGTCCGTTGTTGGAGTTGAGATAATCTTCCTCTTCCGGGTTGCTGATAAAGCCGAGTTCCACCAGTACGCTTGGCATTGCGGTGGCCGACAGTACCCAGATACCTTTTTCATTTCTTTGTCTTGCGCCGCGGCTGATACGTCCTACCCGGGTAAATTCATCCTCAATGAGGGTAGAAAGGCGGAGGCTCTGGTCGAAGTAGGCGTTTCTCAGGGTATTCAGCAGGATGAAGGTTTCAGGATCTGTGTCATCCATCAGTTGCTTGGTTTCTTCTGAGTTGGCGTCCAGTACGATCACGGAGTTTTGTTTAAGCGACTCCATTTTAGCGTTGTTTTTGCTGGTGGCCCATATATACGTTTCCGTGCCTTTGGCGGTGCTGGGGTAATAAGCGTAGATGGGTTGTTTAACAGCAACTTTTCTTTTCCCTTTTTTACGGTAAACAGTTTTATAACCGGTTACCTTGCGGATTTTCCCGGTAGAATTACAATGGATGGATACAAAAAGTTCCCCTTTATTATCGTTGGCAATCTGGGCTTTTTTACGGGGATCGTCGAAGCGGTCTGTTTTTCGTGTATACACTACCTTTACATCGGGCATATTCTCTTCCAGGATCTTTCCCAGTTTCAGTGCTACTTCGAGGGTTACCTGTTTTTCAGTGGAGTAGCTGCCTTTGGCGCCGGGGTCTTCACCGCCGTGGCCGGCATCAATTATAATC
>NZ_DATMTE010000715.1:0-2027 GCF_035564935.1 Chitinophaga sp.
AAATCCAAAGTAATCAAATCAGGGTAATCAGCGTAATCAGTTTAATCCTGAGTCAGACAAAATCCGCTTAGGGGCAGGAAAGACGCCCCGCATCATCGCGCACTACCAGCCCTTCTTCATTGAGGAACTGCAGCACTTCCATCAGGTCGCTTCTTTTTACATCAGGCAGTTTGTTTTGCAGCACGTTAAACAGCAGTGGTTGTTCTTTCAGCATAGCGATAACGTGATCGGATATACGTTTAAATCCGGCGGCATCTATAGGTTGCGATTTCTTTTTCAAACAAACATCGCATACACCGCAGGGGGTGGCGTCTTTTTCCCCAAAGTAAGCCACCAGTTGCTGTGTGCGGCATGTATCACGGTTACGGGCATACGCAAACATCGCATTGAGCCGGTCGGCATACACTTTTTTACGCACTTCCACCCTTGCCATATTGATACGCAGGTTTTGCGCAGATACCCGTTCCTGCAGGAAGCATAACTGCGGTTCATCGCGACGGGGTTGATAATTTATGATTCCATATTGGTGCAGCTGCTGCAGTTGGGCCGCGATCTCATCATCTTCCATCAGCATAATACGGCCTATTTGCCGTTCGTACACTGGTACTGCGTTATCGAAAATACCTTCGTAAGTACGCAATAACGTTTTAATAATTTCCTCCAGGGCAGGATAAGCATTTTCAAATTCGTACAGGGATTCCTTGTTGGTAACAAATTCTGCACGCGATGGGAGGAACACACTTTCACTGAGTTGCAGCACGCCTTCCTGTTCCAGCAGGCGTACAGCGCTGTATGCCATGGTGAGGTTAAGGTGAAAAGTACGGGCAAAATCGTTGATGTCAAAGTCGAAGTACAAACCTTCCGCGCTGCCAACGGGAACCTGCAGGTAATTAACAATGCCCTGGTATACCTCGCGGATCTGTTCCAATGTAGGGAACTGCAATGCAATCCGTTCATGCATTTCTGTGAGTTCTTCTTCATTGTATAACAGCACCGCATATGCTTTCTGTTCATCCCTGCCGGCGCGGCCAGCCTCCTGGTAGTAGGCTTCCAGGCCATCGGGCAAATCGTAATGCACTACGATGCGTACATCGGGTTTGTCGATGCCCATACCAAAGGCGTTGGTACAAACCATGATGCGCGTTTCATTATTGATCCAGGCTTCCTGCCGCGCGGTTCTTTCGGCCTGTGGCAAACCTGCATGATAATAACTGGCAGGGATGCCCTGTAACTCCAGCAGCGACGCAATTTCCTTAGTGCGTTTGCGGTTACGGCAATAAACAATGCCACTGCCGGGCACGCGGTCCAGTATATGTTTTACCTTATCAATTTTAGTAGGTTCTTCCAGTACACTGTAAGAAAGATTGGACCTGGCAAAGCTTTTAGTAAAAACCCTGGCATCTTTCATCAGTAGTTTCTCGCAAATATCTGCCTGCACCCGTGGAGTTGCAGAAGCTGTAAGCGCCAGCACCGGCGCATCCGGGAAGAAGCTGCGGATATCTGCTATCTGCAGGTATGCCGGGCGAAAATCGTATCCCCACTGGGAGATGCAATGCGCTTCGTCAACAGCAAGCAAATTTACCGGGAGACCATCGCAATAGGTTTGAAAAAGTTTGCTTTGCAATCTTTCGGGAGATATATATAAAAACCTGCAACCTCCGCGCCGTGCAGCTTCCAGCACCCTTTCCACTTCCTGGAAAGGCATCCCGGAATAAACAGCATAAGCAGTGATCCCTCTTTTTTTGAGATTGGCCACCTGGTCCTTCATCAGTGCAATGAGTGGAGTGATCACCAGGCATAAACCCGGCTTCATCATGGCCGGCACCTGGAAGCAAATAGACTTACCTCCGCCGGTGGGAAGCAAAGCCAGTGTGTCCTGTCCTTCCAGTACAGCATTCACGATATCTTCCTGTAACGGGCGAAACTGTTCGTATCCCCAATACTGCTGTAATATAGCTACGGGCGTGCTCAAATAAAAATCTAATGGTTAATACGAAGATACGCGATTAGCGCGGATTTTGTCTGAC
>NZ_DATMTE010000716.1:0-5277 GCF_035564935.1 Chitinophaga sp.
TGTTGTTTTTTCGAAGAAGTTAAACATGCAGTTTGACCTGCAGTATATCAGCCCGGTTACTACGGAGCCGGCACTAGGCGCCGATGTGGTGTTTGCGTACATGAACAATATTTCCCCTAACCAGCTTGCTGTAAATTCCAACGGTACCACGGGAGAAGGATGGGTAGGAGCCAATCCTGCTGCAGCCGCCAGGATAGGTGGTTTGAACCGTGTAAATGCGCCCTGGGGAAGCATTAATACTTCCCTGAATTATCAGCCGGTGGAATGGCTTACCGCCTCTATTAACATTGCACCTAAATACGTGCAAACCTATACGAATAAATTTAACAAGGTGTTGCAAACCTATCGCCCCGATGGAGCCCTTAGTTATAAACAGCCAGCAGTGAGCACCCTGGACGTTTCCAGTCAGCGGCAGTTTTATAACAACATGCGTGGTACGCTCACCTTTCAGAAAAAATATGGCGTACATGATTTGAAAGTATTGGCCGGGGTAGAACAGAACAGTTACCGCCAGGATAAATTCACTGCTTACCGCGACAACTATATCCTGCCTGATTATCCTGTACTGGATGCCGGATCCGCTATCAATATGAATAACAGCGGCACGGGTGAGGAATGGTCGTTACGTTCTTTTTTCGGCAGGATCAATTATAACTATAAGGAGAAGTATTTGCTGGAAATAAACACGCGTTACGACGGATCTTCCCGGTTTGCCGAAGGCCGCAAATGGGGCGTATTCCCTTCCGCTTCCGCGGGATGGCGTATTTCAGAAGAGCCGTTTATGGCATCGCTGAAGCCGGTGGTAAATGAACTGAAGCTTCGTGCATCATGGGGCCGGCTGGGTAACCAGAACATCGGTACCTATCCTTCAGCCACAGTAGTGAACCTGAGCCCTTACGTGATAGGCGGGCAAATTGTAAATGCCGCCATGCTGGATGCACTGGCCAATAAGAATATCACCTGGGAAAGTACCGAGATGAGTGATGTAGGATTTGATGTGACCCTGTTTTCCCATCTCTCCGTAACAGCAGATTACTATATCAGCAGAACAAAAGATATCCTGCTGCTGCTCAATATCCCATTGATCACAGGATTAAAGGCGCCTTACCAGAATGCAGGAAAGGTTAGCAATAAAGGTTGGGAACTGGGTCTTAATTACGACGGAAAGATACGCGACTTCAAATACAACATCGGCGTTAACGTTTCTGATGTGAAAAATGAAGTAGTGGATATGCACGGTATTAACCAGTCGGCCGTAACCGTGAGCAGGGAAGGATACCCGGTTAATTCAATTTTCGGCCTGCAGGCGGAAGGGTTTTTCCAGAACGACGATGAAGTGGCCAAACACGCTACACAGTTCGGTACCATTGCACCGGGCGATATCAGGTATAAAGACCAGAACGGCGACGGCATCATCAATGAAAGCGATAAAGTGATTCTCGGCAACACAATTCCCCGCTATACCTACGGCGTTAATCTGAATGCATCATGGAAAGGCTTTGATGTAGGCGCTTTCCTGCAGGGAGTAGGAAAAGTGGACGGCCTGATCTACGGCGCCGGTATCATGCCGTTTTATGTTAGCTCCGTTGGCGGTACGGCACAGGAGCGTTTCAAGGATTACTGGACACCGGAGCATAAAGACGCCGCATTTCCCCGCCTGGTATTTGGCGGCACCAACAATCAGCAGATCTCCAGCTTCTGGATGAAAAGCGCCGCTTATTTGCGCCTGAAGAACCTGCAGATAGGATATACCCTGCCTGCTCACCTGGTGAAGGCAGTACGGCTTAACAGCCTCCGGGTATTTGTAAATGGCTCCAACCTGTTTACCGCCAGCAAATTCTGGAAGGGATATGATGTGGAAACCGCCGTGGGCGTAGCTGACAGCTATGCTATTGTAAAGGTGTACAGTTTTGGTGTTAATGTAAATTTCTAAAAAACAGCAATCATGAGGAAGCGTTTCACTTGTTGGATAATAGCGGCCGTAACCTTATCAGGGATGCAGGCCTGTAACAAATCATATCTTGATAAAGATCCTTTAAACGGCCCTTCAGATGCCGCTTATTTTAATAACCAGGACGAACTGCTGCTGGCCGTAAACGGGTTGTATAAAGGGCTGAATAAGCCGATGGATAAAGATGCCGATCCGTCGCAGCTGGACGGGATTCCGCCGGTGCTCCTGTTTGACGCTGCCAGTGATATAGGCTACGACCGCAATACCAGCGACCTGCAGAAAATAGGCATGGGAAATCATGATGCCAACAACACCTTCACGCAGGGCATCTGGACTGCTTACTACAAGGTGATAGGGCGGTGCAATTATATACTGGACAATGCGGAGAAAGTACGGCCTGTAACCGATCCGGCGCTGTACCAGCGGAGCATGGGCGAAACCCGGTTTGTACGTGCGTTCATGTACCAGCAGTTGTTGTCGATGTTTGGTGGCGTGCCATTGGTAACGCATACCCTTACGCTGGAAAATTCACAGGTGCCCCGCAGTGAAAAAGCCGTGGTACTTAAATTTGTACTCGATGAGCTGGACAGTGCAGCTACCTCGCTGCCGGCCAGCTATACTGCTACTGATTACGGTCGCGCTACCAAAGGCGCTGCATTAACTATAAAAGCAAGGGCGGCGCTGTATAACGAACAATGGAAAATTGCTGCTGATGCTGCCAAGGCAGTGATGGATCTGAACGTGTACAGGCTGGATGACAGCTATCCCCGGCTATTTAGTTACGATGGAAAAAATTCGCCTGAAGTGATCATGGCGCTGCAATACCAACTGCCGGTCATTAACTGGGCAGGGCCATACCCACTCCTGTGCAGGAATGCAGGCGGCGCTTCCAATAAGATCCCTTCACAATCGCTGGTGGACAGTTATGAGTGTACCGACGGACTGACCATTGATCAGTCGCCCTCATATAGCCCGCAGCATCCTTTTGAGCACCGCGATCCGCGGCTTGGCTATACCATTGCGCTCCCGGGATCTGTTTTTTTCAATTACCAGTTTGAAACGCATAAGGACAGCCTGATGTGCTGGAATTATAATACCACGCCGGCTACCCGGATTCCTAACCAGGATGCCACCAATGCCTATGCATCCTTTAGCGGTTATTGCTGGCGTAAGTATGTGGATCTGAAAGATAAAGATAACACGCGGCAATCGACCCTGAGCATCATCCTGGCGCGGTATGCCGAAGTATTGCTTATTTATGCGGAAGCGAAGATAGAGGCCAATGAGCTGGATGGTACGGTATACCAGGCTATCAATGCGGTGAGGGGCCGCCCGGGTGTAAATATGCCGGTTATCCCCCCTGGCAGTACCCAGGCTGCTTTGCGGTCTGCAGTGAGGAAAGAGCGTTTGTATGAACTGGCTATGGAAGGGTTCCGTTTATTTGACATCCGCCGCTGGAAAATTGCCGATAAGGTGATGAAGGGGCCTTTTTACGGGCGTGTGCCGAGGGGACTGCTGGCTGCCGCCCCTAAAATAGATGCCAACGGGATCGCCGATTACAGTGCAGTACCCAATAAAGCGGATATGCGGGTAATAGAAGTGCGTACGTTTAATGCGGTAAGGGATTACCTCTGGCCGGTCCCTTATATAGAAACACAAACAGATCCGTTGATAGTACAAAATCCAGGATATTGATTTCCGGAGATGATGCTGTGATATTTTTGCCGCCTGCCCGTTGCATTTGCAGCGGGCAGCTTTTTTTATGACACTATTTAGTGTAAAAATGACATTTATTGTAAAAAAATGACAATTCCCCTGTAAGCCACTCTCCTGTGCAGGCTTCTCATTCCATCTTCCATAATATTTAAAAAATCTCCTAAAAAAATAATGTGCCAATAAGTATTAATTGTATATTAGACAATTAATAATTGCCTGGTTCCAGGAAGAAAGGACAAGCCGTAAGTAAAGACAGGTTTCACGTTTATGTTAATTTTCCACTTATGAATGGTGTGCATCTTCAACAATATGCAGACGATATCCTTTTAGATTTGCTGAAAGAAGATAACAGGGAAGCTTTCGATGTGATATACATGCGTTACTGGGAGCGGCTGTATTTTTACCTGGTGAAAGCGATCAGGGATACTGCGGAGGCGGAAGATATACTGCAGGAGATATTTGTGTCCCTGTGGAAACGCCGCAGCAACCTGCAAAACGTTGACTCTTTGTATACCTATCTCTATTCCTGCGTAAGATATGGCGGCTTCCGGTATATCCGCCAGGAGATAAAAAGGGATCATTTCCGCAAATCATGGAGCCTCCTTTTTACAGACGCCGACGATCTTTTTGAACAGCAACTGGCTGCCAATGAACTATCCCTGCTGATAAACCACGAAATAGATAAGCTGCCCTTGAAAATGAAACAGGTATTCCTCCTGAGCAGAACAGAAGATCTTTCCCATAAAGAAATTGCACACAAACTGAATATCTCCGATAAAACGGTAAAGAAACAGATCAGTAATGCCCTCAAATATCTTCACCTGAAACTGAATGTGTAATTTTTTTAAAAAAGATTCCAGCCATCTACTACCATCCCTTCTTTTTATACACTTCTATATAACCACGTGTTCCAATACAAAGAAAAACAGCCGTTATGAATGAAACAGAATTTAACACGCTGCTGGAACTTTACCTGAAAGGGGATTGTACGCCGGAACAAAAAGAGTGGATGGAACAGTGGTTCGACCGTCTTTCGGAAGAAGGAAGCGGAGAAGTACCGGAAGTAAACAGGGAGCTAGTTATGCAACGGCTAAAAGACCGTATTGACCGGCAGATAGAAAGACAAAATTTTTTTAAGCTCCCGGTACTGGCACGTATAGCCGCTTCCGTTATCATTATTTTATCGCTGGGTGCATGGATATACCTGCATAATCACCGTGCAGCTGCCATACAGTATGTTACCATGTCGGCGCCCAGGGGGCAACAGCTGAAACTGCTGCTGCCGGATGGATCGGGGCTGATACTTAATGCAGGTTCTATGGTCAGTTACCCTGAAAATTTTAAGGAAAACAGAACCATCATGCTCCGGGAAGGAGAGGCCTGTTTTGATGTGATCAGTGATCCCGCCCACCCTTTTAAAGTGGTAAGCGATGGTATACAAACTGAAGTCCTGGGTACGGTGTTTAATGTACAGGCATATAAAGCACTGGACGAAGTAACTGTAACGGTTATACGTGGAAAAGTGTCCGTAGGAGCATCAGCCCGGCAACCATCAATGCTGCTGAGTCCTGATGAACAGGCGGTGATCCGCCGCAGTACCGGATCACAAC
>NZ_DATMTE010000717.1:0-2128 GCF_035564935.1 Chitinophaga sp.
GTCGATAGAATTTTTATTAAACCAGGATTCTTCGGAGATGCGCCATGCAGCCATGGCACTGGGGAAAAAGCCGTATTGTTTTCCCGGTGCAAAAATGGATGATCCATCTTCACGGAGCTGTACATCCAGCAGGTATTTCTCTGCATAGTTGTAACTGATGCGGCCAAAGTAGCTTCTGCGGGTAATGATATAACTGCTGCCGTAGTTGCTGGCATCCGTTGGCAAAGCGCCGCCCTGGCTCAGTTCCGGCAGTAAGGTAGTTATATAGTTCTGGCGTGCGGCGCCAAAAGTTTCATAAGTTGTTTTGGATTGCTGTACGGCCGCAAATGCGCTGAGCTGATGTTTACCAAAATGTTTATCGTAGCTCAGGCGGAGGAAAGAGTTCAGTAAGGTATAGTTGATCTGGCTTTCCGAAAGGGAAGGGTTATTGGGTCCGCCTTTCACCGGGTCATAGGTATCTGCGCCTTTATCGTACTGGTACACGATCCAGTTATGTGCCAGCTGTTTATCAAATTCAAAACGTTTGTCGATAGACACCATTCCGTCTACAGATAATCCTTTTGCCAGTTCATAACTTGCTTTACCGATGATGCTGCCGGTGGTGATGGGTCTTTTATCAGCACCGGATAATTGTGCCATGGCCAGCGGGTTCTTTCCCATTTCCACGCCGGCGCCCATGAGCCCATTAGGGTAATAAGCGGGGAGTGTTGGGTAAGTGCGGTAAAGAAATTCAAATACATTGGATGCGCCGAAACCGGCCAGTGCGGTCTTTTCTTCCTGGCGGCCGGACATCTGTACCGTTGCCTTGAATTTAGAAGAGAAGTTAATATCGAAGTTAGCGCGGATATTATATTGTTTGTAGTTGAGAGGGCTGTTGCGATATAATCCTTCCTGGTTCAGGTAACCGCCGGAGATATAATACGACAGTTTGTTGCTGCCGCCGGAAAAAGAAAGATTGGCGGTAGTTTGAGGCGCCACTGGTTTCATCAGTTCTTTTTCCCAGTTTGTATTCGGGTAAGATACCGGGTCTTTCCCGTTCCTGAACAATTCTATTTCCTCATCCGAATAGCGTTGGTGCGTGCCTTGTGAAGGATTATTATAATAGCCTATTTCATTTACGATAGTAGCATAGGTGGCTGCATCCACAAATTCAGGCAACCGGGTAGGTTTAATAAAACCCTGGTTGAGGTTAAAGCTGAAATTTGTTTTACCGGCTTCTCCTTTTTTGGTAGTAACAAGGATAACGCCGTTAGCTGCCTGCGAGCCATAAATAGCTGCGGAGGCGTCTTTCAGGATACTGATGCTTTCTATATCGCTGGGGTTTAACCGGGAAAAGCCGCCCAGTGCATTGGGTACGCCATCAATTACGATGAGTGGAGCTGAGTTACCGGTAGTAGCCACGCCGCGGATCAGGAGGCGGGCATCATCGTAGCCAGGCTCCCCGCTGGTGTTGGGAGCAATGAGGCCCGGCATACGGCCTACGAGTGAGTTGGAGATATTTGGCTGCGGGCTTCTCACTATCTCCGCGCTTTTCACGGCGGCTACGGAACCTGTTAGCGTTGCTTTCTTCGTGGTGCCATAACCCACCACTACTACGTCGTTCAGCGTTTCAACGGATGTTTCCAGTGCAATGGTGGTGAAATCTGCTGTGAGTGTCAGCTCCTGTTGCCGGAAGCCGATGCCTGAAACGATCACTGTATTGTTACCTGCAGGTGCAGTAAGCGCAAACTGTCCGTTAGCATCGGTTTTGGCGCCCGTGGTGGTGCCTTTCACAACTATGGAGATAAACGGTAATGGTGATTTGTCCGTGGAACTGATGACTTTACCTTTGAATGTTTTTTGCTGGGCATACCCTGGTATACACAAACAAAAGGCAGCAAGAAATGCAATAAAGCATTTCAGCAAGTGTCTGGCAATCATTTTCTTTAGTTTAAAACGTAAATGGAATACGAATGGCGGAACGGTGTGGTGAACCCGTCATTCATAACGTGCTTTCAGTTGATTTGTGTTATTTACATCTGTACTATACTATACTATTCTACAAATATAATTTCCGGTATTGAATTGTCCAAAAAAAAATTTAAGCGGAGTTTGTCTGACTCAGGATTAAACTGATTACACTGATTAC
>NZ_DATMTE010000718.1:0-2994 GCF_035564935.1 Chitinophaga sp.
CTACGCAAAAATACGCAAATGCAAATATTTTTTTAAAGATAATGGATAATTAATTAAATTTGAACTTCTTCACACAGCTCATAATCTGTGAGTTATCGATAAGTATTGTACCAAGCCGGAATAAGAATGGAAAGGTAATCCCAATGCCTACTTAGGATCGGTATGCCTGCACAATACCCATCAAGCCATTTTTACAGCAATGAAAAACCCGAAGTATTTCGGAAGAATTTTTATGTTGCTAAGAGAAGATGTTAACTCATTCTCTTCATTGAAGAAAAATTAAAAAATATAACCCTCACGCTTCGTATTACGATTCTAAAAACATAAAGAAAAACACTTTTGTACTTTATAAAGTTGGTATTGGTACAAAAAGAGAGGTGCTCACCACCAACAGATTAAAAATGTGAGTAATCAACCATTGCTTAATTGTACTATTATATAAAAAAAATTAACAAACAAAAATTAAAAGATGAAAAAGACTTTATCAGTCATGATCGGGCTTGTAGTTTCTACCGCGGCGTATAGCCAGGTGGGAATCAATACACCTGATCCCAAAGCTACATTGGATGTGGCAGCAAAAACCACCGACGGAACCGCTCCGGAGGGATTTATTGCCCCGCGATTAACGGCGGATGCCTTATTTACGGCTTCCCAGGGAACTACGCCACAGTATGGTGCCGATCAGGATGGGGCCATTGTGCTTGTCACGCAACCTCTTATCGATCCTTCTAACCAGGTTGGGCAGGTTGTAAACATAGATGCACCGGGATATTATTATTTCGATGCTGCGGCGAACCAGTGGAAAAAGGTAGGCGAAGGAAGCATCTATACTTCAAACGGTACTTTAACAGGACCACGAGCAATGGAAATGGATAATACTACTCTTGGATTTTTAAACGGAAGGGTAGGTATGGGAGTAGCTACATCTCACCCATCTTCTATTTTAGAGCTGCAAAGCACCACACGTGGTTTCCTGCCTCCGAGGATGACCAGAGCACAGGTGGATGCCATTGTGAACCCTGCACCGGGATTAGTTGTATACTGTACCGATTTTTTAGGAGCCGGAAGAGGATGTTTGATGGTGAATGATTCAGTAGATCCTGCTGTTCCTGAATGGGGATCTATGTGCTCATCCAATGCAAGTGCTCCGAATGTACTGGCGATCGACTGTGCAAGTGCTACAACGGTAGGCAGCGTATTTAGCGGACAACCAGTGAGCGGGGTGCAGACAACAGTTCCGTACACAGGAGGAAACGGCGGGATTTACCCGGCAGCTACTTTCAATTCTACAGGGGTTACCGGTCTTGTGGCAAGCCTGCCAAGCGGAATGCTGAACAATGGCAACGGAAGCTTTGTATTTAATATTACCGGAACGGCATCTGCTCCGGGAACAGCAAGCTTTAACATTACGGTGGCAGGGCAGACGTGTACCTTCACGATTCCTGTAACAGCAGCTTCTGCAGTGGTAGGATCACTGAACTGCGGTGCAGCATCGTTCTCTCCGGCTGCTCTTGCACAGGGAACACCATATACAGGTTCTTTAACGGTACCATACATCGCAGGAAACGGGCAGCCTTATCCTCAATCCACCTTTACGGTGAACGGATTAACCTTTACCCTTCCTGGAGGAACATTGAATAACGGAAACGGTAACCTGATCTACAACGTAACAGGCACACCTACAACACCGGGAGCAATGACTGTACCGATCTCGTTTGGAGGAACTTCTTGTAACGTAACGACAAACGTAACCACTGGACTTACCGTAGTTTTACCAGGAAATAACGAAGCATGGATGAGACATAATCTGGGAGCTGATACCAGCCTTAATCCAGATGTACCGGTAGAGGCTATTCATGGAAACTATTATCGATGGGGAGATCCCACTATAAGAGCTACGACCAGTACTCCTCCTGGAAAAATAACAGGATGGAGTCTTGACGGAGCCCCTGACAATTCATGGCAAGATGCAGTTAAAACTGCAAATGATCCTTGTCCTGCTGGCTTCCGCGTACCAACAAAACAGCAATTCGAAAATCTAATAGCTAATAATACTGTTAGTACAGTAGGGACTTGGACATCTGAGTTTTATAATTCTACTAATTTTGGAGCTGCTATGGTGTTCACAGCAGGGGGACAGAAACTTACTTTTCCAGGTGCAGGCTATAGAAGTTTCTTCGATGGTAAATTGATTTTGCGTGCTTATAGAGCTTTCTATTGGAGTAGTACACAAAACAATTCTACTGATTTTGCTAACTATTTTGTATTGGGTTACAACTATTCTCCTGTAGCAACAGCAGACCGGCGGGCATATGGATATCCTATAAAATGTATTCAAGAATAGTTTTTATTTTAATCTTATATATTTAACTATTACTGGCGGCGGCGAAGCTGCCGCCGGTTTTTATTAACAAAAAACTAATTTTCATAAATCCTAAATTTTGAGAATATAAACAGAAAAGAAATTTTACTTTACTCTACAACCCAACCAATCTAAACACAATGAAAAAAATAACAATATTTTTATCGATAGTATTATCACTGGGCATGCAGGCTCAAAATATCCAAATGACGTTTCCGCATTTTGCGGGGAAATCTTATGATTTTATTATTTTCCGTGGCAAAGAAGCCAAAACGGTTTTTCAGGGAACGATACCGGCAGACGGTAAGTTTACGCTTTCTGTTCCTAAAGAATATGGCCCTTACACCGGCATGAGCCGCTGGCTGATCACCGGTACTCAGGAAGGAGGAGGACTGGATATGCTTATCCCGGGTCATGATTTCTCTGTGGTCTGTACAGAAGCCCAACCTAATGATGAGAATATCATCTATACCGGAAATCCGGAAATCCCGGAGCTTACCGGTCTCTATAAAAAACAGCAGGACATCTTTGCTAAGCATGACGCGATGCTTCAGGCGACCAAAGCATTTCCTAAAAACGATAAAAACTATCCGGCTTTTGAGAAAGAATACCAGAACCAGCTGATGGCCTAT
>NZ_DATMTE010000719.1:0-12741 GCF_035564935.1 Chitinophaga sp.
ACTGGCGCAGAATTTTTATTCAGATCCGGGTCCGTTGCAGGTATCTGCATTTATACCTACCAGTCTTGGTGTACCTGCGGGAATTATTAATAAGCAATTATACCGCGGCGCTACCGAAACGGCGCCATTTGCCACCTATTACGGTTTTATGGGCATACCGTTATCAGGTACTTATAGCCTGGCTTCCACCATTATAGCCAGCGATCCCGATAACCAGGGGTATTTCCTGGGTTTCGAGGAAACCAAAAGAAAGCTGGTGAGAATGGACTGGGGGAATTATCTTGATACAAATTATGTTGTAAAAGATTCTGCCTTTACGCCCAAGAACCTCAAGATGGATATGCTGCACCTGGGCCGTTTTTCAGATAACGAATGCTATGCGTTTTGCGACAGCGCCGGGGAGATCAGGGAGCTCCGGTTTGGCGTAGAGTTCATGACCGGTAAGGATCCTGTTTTCCATGCGCTGGAGAAACGGAAGCCCGTTATTGCCGATAAGATCAGTGCAGCCACTTTGTGGGTGGAATCGCCGGTAGGCGTATTTTATTTCTCGCAGGGAGATAAGGTATACCGGTATAATCCATTGAATAAAGATGTGAGGGAACTGGCTTCCGGCTTTAGCGGTAAAACCATTACGATGCTGAAGTTGCTGGAGAATGGTAACCAGCTGCTGGTGGGAGTAGAGGGCAGTATTTACTACCTGAATGTAGGTACAGGTCATAATGGTGAAACCACCAAACAAATAAACGGTATTCCCGGGGCGCCGAGGGATGTGATTATAAGAGCGAATTAAAAAAAAAGGAAGGTTTTAAACCTTCCTTTTTTTATGCTGATTATTCCGTGGTCCATTTATCCCGGTCGTCCATACTGAATTTCCAGGGGGCCATATTATTTTCGATATTGCTGAACATGCCGGTCCATTCGGCTGGTGCGCTGGATTCTTCCATTACCAGGTGGCGGCGCAGCTGGAGGATAATATCCAGCGGGTTGATGCTCACCGGGCATTCCTGTACGCAGGCGTTGCAGGTGGTGCAGGCGCGGAGTTCTTCTTCCAGGATGTAATCGCGTAGCAGTGCTTTGCCATCATCTTTAAAGGCGCCGCCATTGGTTTTGATGTTGCGGCCTACTTCTTCCAGGCGGTCGCGGGTATCCATCATTATTTTGCGGGGCGACAGGAGTTTGCCGGTAATATTGGCCGGGCAGGCAGCCGTACAACGGCCGCATTCTGTGCAGCTATAGGCATCCAGCAGGTTTTTCCAGGTAAGGTCTGTTACGTCTTTGGCGCCGAATTTAGGCATGGTATCGGAGGCGGGTGCATTGGCAGCCAGTTCCGGTTGCAGCATCAGCTGTACTTCATGTTGTACAGCAGGCATGTTTTCCATTTCTCCTTTAGGTTCCAGGCTGGCATAATATGCATTGGGAAAGGCAAGGATAATATGCAGGTGCTTGGAGTAGGGAAGATAGTTAAGGAAAGCCAGCACGCCTATGATGTGCAACCACCAGCAGCCACGTTCCAGCGCTGTGAGCGCGCTTTCAGACATCCCGCTCAGCAGCGGGGTAAACATGCCGGACACCCAGAAGTTACCCGTAGCCGCATAATGCGTAGCGCCTTTGGCCTGCAGGGCCTGGTCGGCGGTGTTCATGGTGAGGAACAGCAGCATCAGCACTATTTCCGTGATCAATATATAGTTGGCGTCTGACCGGGGCCACCCGTTCAGGTCCCGGCTCATGAAGCGCTTCAGCTTTAATATATTCCTGCGTACCAGGAAAATGGCACAACCGGCAATCACCAGTACGGCGAGCACTTCAAATAAACCGATCAGCACCGGGTAAAAGGCGCCCAATACGGGAACGAATAAACGATGTGTGCCAAGAATACCATCCAGGATGATTTCCAGGATTTCAATGTTAATGATCAGGAACCCGGCATATACGAAAAAGTGGAGTACAGCTACCAGTGGGTTACGGAACATTTTTTTCTGACCAAAAGCCAGCAACAGGAGGTTTCTCCACCGCTGATCCGGATGATCGGTAAGGTCCTTATCACGTCCCAGTAATATGTTTTTCCTTATCCGGCTTGCCTTTTGGGCAAAAAGATACACCGCGGTTCCGAATAGGATCACAAATAATAATTCTTGTACGATTCGCATTAGCTCAGATTTGACTCCCTAATTTATGCCTTTTTTAGTTAAACGCGGGGATCGCCTCCGGCGATGTAAATTGTCTTGGAACGCTGATTATACTGATTAGCTTGATTTTTCTTCTTATCAGTTTGATTTTTTGGCGAAGTGCTTACTGCTAATGGCTAATTACTTATTTTTGCAATCATGGAAAGCAGGAACATCATTTTAACACAGGATATCATTCAAAAGAAAATTGAACGTATCGCTTATGAAATCTATGAACACAACAGCGATGGTACCGATATTATATTAGCCGGTATCTGGGACCGCGGCGTGATCATAGCGCATAAGCTGGCCGCTATCCTGGAGCAGATCTCTCCCCTGAAGATCCATATTATAGAACTGCGCCTGGATAAGCAGCATCCCGGTGATGTGATGGTATCCGAGGAAATAGATTTTAATAATAAAGTGGTAGTGGTGGTAGATGATGTGGCCAACTCCGGCCGTACCATGCTGTATGCGCTGAAACCCCTGTTGAAATTCCTGCCCAAAAAGATCCAGACAGCTGTGCTGGTAGACCGTAAGCATAAATCCTTCCCTTTATCCGTTGATTTTGTTGGTTATTCATTGGCCACTACCTTGCAGGATATGGTGTTGGTAGAGATGAACGGTGAGGAGATCGTATCCGCCTATTTTGAGTAGGAGATCAGAAATAAACGGCGTGTAGCTTTACATTTCCTTTTGAATTAATTTCAAAGGCGGGCGCCGGAAACTTCAGCATATTTAATACCTGGAATATCACTTTAACGCCTTTTTTGCGGGTGTGTATTTTTGTGAAATCCACATCCGGTGAAAGGTAGAACTGCCTTACACGCTGCAGCTGGCTGTAGTCGTGGTCAATGCCATGCTCATCGGTCCAGGTATTATCGCGGCCGCCTATCATTCCCTGCGAGCCGTATCCAACGGCAATATTCAGCCATTTCGGAAAGTGGCTTTCCTTCCGGAACGAATAGAGGTTTACAGATAACCAGTATGTTTGCCCATTATAATCCTTCAGGGTCCTTTCCCAGAAAGTAGTACCAAACAGCTGATCCGCTTTCTGCTGCAGCACGGGATCATTGTAATGTTGGGGATGCGCGGAAAATTTAAGCTGGATACGTTGTTCGTTCCATGCCAGTTCCTGGCCAATGAGCAGGGCAGAGCCAAGGGCGTTAGCGCTCATATCTCCCCAGGAAAATCCCCATTCGGAAGAGTAGCCGTCCAGTACTTCTATCACCGATTGGTAGGCAAACCCGCTCAGGCCACCGATCCAGATCTGTTTTTTTCGCGGTAATCCCGACCAGCGCCACATCTCCCGGCTGTATTTACCAATAAAGTAAGCGCTGAAAATATGCCCGGCCTTATCCATCTGGTTCCATTCGCCCATATCATTGAAAAAATGAAAGCCCGACCTGGGATATCCTTTATACCAGGCGGTATTGAGCGCTGCCAGTCCTGCGCCATAAAGAGCTGCAGTAGCGCCGCTCAGGATCCATACGCGTGAAGTGATGGTGGTATCGGGTATAGTGGAAAAAGGCACTTTTTTTTGTGCCATGCTGCCAAAGAAAGGCAGCAACAGGATCAGGATAAGCAGTGGTTTTTTCATGCGGGTAGCTAAACAATACCGGGAATGCTGAAAAGGGTAGATGGCTATCTTTCAGCATTCCCGGGCTTTGTCATCATTTCAGACGACGGGCTTATTTCAGTTTCAGATCCTGAATAATGCCATTTATTTTTTGATTCAGTTCAGCGGTCACCTTGTCGTAGTCGCCGGCACCGGCCAGCGGCGCGTTTACGCTGAAGTAGAACTTAATTTTTGGTTCAGTGCCGGAAGGGCGGGCGGATATTTTGCTGCCATCAGCCAGTACAAACTGCAGTACATTGGATTTGGGGAGATCCAGCGCTTTGATATCGCCGGTTTTGATGTCCCTGATCTGCTGCAGCTGGTAGTCGTAAAGGGTTACAACCGGTGAGCCGTTGATGGTAACCGGTGGATTTTCGCGGTATCCGCGCATCATTTCGGCGATTTCTTCGGCGCCTCTCATGCCCTTCTTGGTAATAGAAATCAAACTTTCCATGTAATAGCCGTAGCGTACATAGATGTCGATCAGCTGTTCAAACAGGGTTTTTCCCTGGCTGCGTGCATAGGCCGCCATTTCACAGATCATGGCCACAGATGCGATCGCGTCTTTATCGCGCACGTTCTGGCCAATCATATAACCGTAAGATTCCTCGCCGCCGCAGATGAAGTTTTCCTTTGGTTCTTTACGGCGGATCAGGTCTGCAATCCATTTGAAGCCGGTGAGTACGTTATAGCAGGTAATATTGTTTTTTGCGGCAAAAACATCGATCAGGTCGGAGGTTACCACCGTTTTGGCAATATAATCGTTTGCTTTGGCGAGGCCCTTGCTTTTGCGGCTTTCCACGATGTAGTTAAACAGCAGTACGCCGGTTTGATTACCGTTGAGCAGGATCCATTCGCCTTTCAGGTCTTTCACGGCAATGCCTACACGATCCGCATCGGGATCGGTACCCAGGAGGATATCCGCATCGAGTTCTTTGGCTTTTTTGAGGCCCAGGCTCATGGCTTCGGATTCTTCCGGGTTAGGATATACCACCGTGGGGAAGTTACCATCCGGGGTAGCCTGCTCCTGTACAATGTTTACATTGGTAAAACCGTATTGTTCCAGCAACTGGGGTACCTGGGTGATACCGGTGCCGTGAATAGGCGTATATACTATTTTAAGATCGTGCTGTTGTTTGTTGATGTCCGGGTTGATGGACAGGCTGAGCAGCTCCTGCCGGTAGGCTTCGTCCACTTCTTTCCCGATGAGGGTGATATTGGCTTCGCCGCCGGTCCATTTCACATCATCCGGGGAAACGATGTTTTCCACTTCGCGGATCACGTTGTTGTCGTGCGGCGGTACCAGCTGGGCGCCGTCGTTCCAGTAGGCTTTGTAGCCATTGTATTCTTTCGGGTTGTGAGAGGCGGTGAGTACCACGCCTCCCTGGCATTTCAGGTGGCGGATCGTGAAAGAAAGCTCCGGGGTAGGGCGCAGGCTTTCAAAAAGAAACACTTTGATATCGTTGGCAGCAAAAACGTTGGCAACGGTTTCGGCAAAAAAGCGGGCGTTATTGCGGCTGTCGTGTGCAATAGCTACTTTAATTTCGCCGGAAAAGGTTTTTTTGAGATAATTGGCGAAGCCCTGGGTGGCCATTCCAAGGGTATATTTATTCATGCGGTTGGTACCAACGCCCATAATGCCCCTGAGGCCACCGGTTCCAAATTCGAGGTTACGGTAAAAGGCGTCGTTGAGTTCATCGGGGTTTCCCTCCTGCATTTTCTTCAGTGTGGCAACGGTTTCAGCGTCGTAATTACCGTTGAGCCATTGGTCTACTTTGCTTTGAATATTTATATCCATGGTCTTTTTTTTGTGAGCCGTAAGTGCTAAAATGGATTGTAAAGTAAAAATAAAAAAATGAATGTGTGAAATTACCGATTTCAAAATACATTGAAAATCCCTTGTATTGGTTAATTTTGCGGCCATGAGGCGGTATGAAGATACTTATAAACAAAAAGGATTACGTAAACAGCTCGTTGATAGTATCCGTCAGAAAGGTATTACAGATGAAAACGTACTGGCGGCTATTGGCAATATTCCCAGGCATTTTTTCCTTGATACGGCTTTTGAAAGTATAGCCTACGACGACAGGGCCTTCCCCATCGGGGAGGGGCAAACCATTTCGCAGCCGTATACAGTGGCCTATCAAACGCAGCTGCTGGAGGTGAAGCCCTACGAAAAAGTGCTGGAAATAGGCACTGGCAGCGCCTACCAGGCCTGTGTACTGGCTGAGCTGAAAGCCAATGTATTTACTATAGAACGGCAACGCAAGCTGTTTGACCAGGTGAAGCATTTTCCTTTTAAAGCCCAATATCGTAATCTCCGTTTTTTTTACGGAGATGGTTATGAGGGCCTGTCTACCTATGCGCCTTTTGATAAAGTGCTGGTTACAGCCGCAGCGCCCCATATTCCTGAAAAGTTGCTGCAGCAGCTGAAGATCGGGGGAAAGATGGTAATTCCTGTGGGCGGGCAGGAGGTGCAGCGCATGTTGCGCATTACCAGGACCAGCGAAACGGAGAACGAGCAGGAACTGTTTGATAACTTCTCCTTTGTACCCATGCTGGCCGGAAAAAAATAAGGCAGGAGTGTGATCCCCTGCCCCTAATGTTTATCAAAGCCGGCCTGTGCCCTCTTTGGGCTTTTCTTCTTCCTGTTTTTCTTCTTCTTCCTGTGGTTTCTTTTTCTTGAACAGGTTAGGATCCATTTTGCCGAAACGGTAACGTATATTCAGCCGGATAAAGCGGGTAGCGCGTTTGCGCTCGTAATCCTGTATGAAGGTATTGGTTTCGTAATGAGAACTGAACTGCTGTGAATTGAGCAGGTCGGAGATATTGAGCGCCACCACCAGCTTTCTTTCCAGCAGTTCCTTACGGAGCCCGAGATCTATTCCGTTCATGGCCTTAAAAGTTCCCTGGGGCTGGATGCGGGGAGAGCGGAAATGGCCGCCCAGTTCCACACTAAACCTGCCGGGTAAACGAAATTGCGTATTCCCGTTTAAGCCGTAGCTGAAATTTTCATTGTTTACAGCAGTACTGGTCAGTTTGCTGTATTCCACGTTCAGGTTGGCCCATACTTTCCACCATTTGGTAAGGTTCAAGCTATAAGACACATTTCCTCCCATATTCTGCTGGGTAGCCAGGTTCATGGGTTTGGTGGTAGTAACGCCGGAAATGGTGTCCAGGGTACTGATACGGTCTATATTATCGTTGGTTTGCGCATAGTAAGTACTGGTGCTCAGGTAATTATTGGTTTCCGGGTAATACACGGAATAGCTGAGTTCAAATTTATGCGACAGGGCCGGCTGCAGTTCCGGGTTACCGGTACGGATATTCTGGGGATCCGAGTTATTGATATATGGTAGCAACTGGTCAAAATTGGGGCGGTCTATCCGGGTGGAATAGTTGAATACCAGGCTCTGGTTCTGGTTCTTCGGCATATTGTATTTCAGGAATACGCTTGGAAACAGGTTAAAGAAGCGGTTATTCACCGTGGTATCTTTGGTAAAGGAGTACCCTTTGAGTTGCGATTGTTCTGCACGTACACCGACCTGGTAGCCGAGGTTACCAAATGCATTGGCAAAGTTTACATAACCGGCGTAAATGTCTTCTTCATAATTATATTTATTAGACAGGTCCGGGCTTACCACGTAATCATCCACGTCCCAGTTAAACAGCGTAGCCAGGTAGTCGTTGTCGATATGCCGCATGGTGGCTTTCACGCCTGCTTCCAGCTTGCCTTTCTTCCCAAATGGAGAGGTATAATCTGATTGCATGTTCCAGAAGCGGTTGCCGTTTGTGCCCCTGTTCCGCTGGCGGTCCGCATTGGGAAGGGTATCTACCGAAGCGATGTGATATTGGGTATTGTAGCTGCTTCCGCTGCTGCTGTTATTGCCGCTGTAGCTGATGTAAGCGGTGAGTTCCTGGTTGGGTTTATCGAAAGTATGTTTGTAACTGAGATTGGTATTTTTGTTATTGCTGCGGTTATAGGGGCTGTTAACGCGTTCCCCGTTACGCAGTGATTCCATTTTATCATCCATATAGTTCAGGAGGAAATTGTCTTCATTCTGGCTATGGTTAAAGTTCAGTCCCTGGGAGAGGGTGAAGGTGTTATGATCGTCCAGGAAATAATCAAATCCGAAACGGGCGCCGTTATTGGTATTGTTGTTTTCGTTTTTACTTTTTTGGGAGAAGTACCGGGTATTGCTGCTGTCTGTTATCAGGTTCTGACGGAAGCTGTTTCCGCTGCCGTTCACCTTTTCGTAGCGGGTGTTGTAGTTGGCAAAGAAGTTGAATCTTTTTATACGCAGGCTGGCATTGGCGCTTCCAAAGCCTTCCCCGCGGGTAGCTCCGCCTACGTTGAACATCACGTTATAGCCGATGGCTTTGTCTTTTTTCAGTACGATATTGATAATACCGCCGCTGCCGTTGGCTTCAAATTTTGCAGAGGGGTTATTGATCACCTCTACACGGTCGATACTCTCTGCCGGGATCATTTGCAGCGCGGTTTTGGCGTCCCCGAAAGGAGAGGGTTTGCCATCTACATAAATGGTAACGCTTTTGCCGCGGAGTGTAATGTTATCATCGATATCCACATCCACACTGGGGATATTTTTTAATATATCAGTTCCGGTACCTCCTTCTGCATTGATCATGTTTCCTGCGTCAAATACCTGCCTGTCTATCTGCATGGAAAAAGCGGGCTTTTCTGCTTTTATTTCCACGGCATTCAATACTTTGCCGGCCGATTGTAAGCGGAGTGTGCCGGCAAATGTGTTTTTTCCTTCTGTAACCCGTACAGCTTTTTCCAGTTTTTCGTATCCCATGAAAGTGACACGCACCACATAAATGCCAGGTGTAATATTATTCAATGAAAAAGTACCGGTGGGCGTGGTATAAGCGCCGGTCACCATAGAAGAGTCTGCCTGTTTCAGCAGTACTACAGAAGCATATTCAATTGGTTTCCCGGTAACGATATCAGCCACTTTCCCTGTTATTTTCAGGCTGGTGGGAATTGGCGTTTGTGCGTTTACGTTATATGACGCAACGAACAGCACGACCATGAGTGAGAAAAAATTTCGCATGCGTGGACTTAGCAACTTTAATAATGATACAACAACAGCGTAAAAGTAACAGGAGTATGTTTAAACATCCACGAAATATGATGAGTGGTAGCTAAAAAAACATGGCCGGCAGAGTGCTGTAGCACTGCTAACCGGCCTGTGGTTTGCATTCACCTTCTTTAGTATGTTTTAGAAACTTTGCATTGGGTCGCCCATCTGCGTATCGTTTCCGGAATCTCTTTTTTTCTTTTTGAACAGGGAAGCATCAAATTTTCCGAAGCGGTAACTGAAGTTAAGTTTCAGTATCCTCGATTCGCGTTTGCGGATGTAATCCTGTGCAAACTCCGGTGATACCTGGTTCAGCTCATACTGGCGGGTATTGAAAATATCGGATAAGCTGAGTGTTACCGCAGCGGCTTTATTTTTCAGGAACTCTTTTTTCACGGCCACATCCACAGTGCTGAATCCTTTGATGGTGCCCTGTGCGGAGCTTGGGATCTGGTTAAACCCACCGCCTCCGCGACCACCTGATGAAGGAAGCGCAATGGTAGGCGCCTGGTAAGTGGCATTTACCTGCATGGTAAAGTTGGCCGGTAATTTTGTTTCGGAGTTTATTTTGGCAAACCAGCTGAAACCGTTGTTATCATAGTTTTGTCCGTTCGCGTTTACCTTCATATCTGTCTGATACAGGTTTACGTTGGTGGTGAGATCCCATCCTTTTACCACCTGGTTTTTCATGGTAAGTTCAGCGCCGTAGGAGTTGCTCCTGTTGGCGTTGATGTATTGTGTGAGCAGTGTATCTGCGCCAATAGGTGTACTGATGGTAGAAATCATGTTGTTGGTATTCCTGAAATACAGGCTACCCAGGAAGTTATTGTTTCCCCAGTTCTTTACGTACGAAAGCTCAAAGCTGTTGGTATATTCCGGTTTCAGGTTGGGATTACCTTCCCGTTGATTCTGCGGATCGCTGTAATCGCGGTAGGGAATCAGCTGGAAGAAGGTGGGCCTGTTCACACGCCGGGAATAATTCAGTTGCAGTTCCTGGTCGTTCTTTAATTTTTCCGAGAGGAAAATGCTTGGAAAGAATCCCGGTACAGCCTTTGTGGGCTTATATTTGGTACCCTCATTTTCGCCGGCGTATACATATTGTTCTACGCGTAAACCTGCCTGGTAGCCGAAGTTGCCCATTGTATTGGCAAAGTTGGCGTAACCGGCATACACCTGCTCGTTGTATTTGTAATTGTTGGAAAGCTGCGGGTTGTTGATGAACTGACCGCTGATGGTATCTTTATCATACACGTTATACATACTGGTATAATCGCGTAAAGTGGCTTTGGCGCCCAGTTCCAGCTTGCCGTTCTTCCCGATGGGATTTGTGTAATCTGTCTGGAAAGTAACGAAGGTAGTTTTACCGTTGGTGGTATTGTTTTGCAGCAATGCCTGCCCGAGTGGTGATCCTGCAGCGTTTTGCGCCTGTGTGAGATAATCGCCGTTACGGTTATTTTTGCTGGTGTTATAGTTAATGTCGGCAGTCCATTCTTTATTGGGCTGTGCAAAAGTATGTTTAAAGCTCAGTGCGGTGGTGTAGTTGCGGAAGCTGAAGTTATTATTGTTCAGGCGGTCGCTGATACCGGTTACCGTATGTGTTTTATCTGCAAAAGTGCTTTTCAGGTCTTCGTTATTTTTAAAATCGCCTGCCACAATATTTTGTGAAATGGAAATGGTGTTCCTGTTATCGAGCATATAGTCCAGCCCGAACCGTCCGAACTGGAACATTGGCTTGCTGGTGCTGTTACTGTTCTGAAGGAGATAATTGGTATCTGCTTTCTGACCATTGAAGTAGTTGCTGCGGTTGGTGCTTCCATCTGCCCAGTTCCGGTTGGCATTGATATTATAGTTGGCAAATACGTTGAACTTACCCTGGCGGATATTGATATTGCCGCCGCCATTATATTTATTACCTGTTCCGATGCCTGCATTCACTGAGCCATTGAAGCCGGCTTTGCGGTTTTTCTTCAGCACAATATTCAGTATGCCCGACATGCCTTCCGCATCATATTTGGCAGAAGGGTTGGTAACAAGTTCAACGCTTTCTATGGCATCGGCCGGGATCTGATCAAGCGTAAGGGTGGAGGGTTTGCCATCTACAAAGAGATTGGGGGAAGCATTACGGACGGTCACATTTCCGTCGAGATCCACATTTACAGAGGGCACGCTTTTCAGCACATCCTGCGCGGTTCCGCCAACACTGCTAAGATTCCTGTCTACGTTAAATACTTTTTTATCGATACCCATGGCAAACGCACTTTTCTGGCCGGTGATTTCAACGCTTTGCAGTGTTTTTACATTCTGCTGCAATTTGATATTGCCAAGATCCTGTTCAGTAGCCTGCGGTGTGATGCTTACTTTCTTTTGTACGTTCGTATAGCCCATGAAGTTAACACGTAGTATCATGGGGCCAAACGGGAGATTCTCCAGGCTGAAGTCGCCATTGGGTTTGGTGAGCATACCTGTCACCAGTGAAGAATCTTTTAACCTTAATAAAGTAACGGAAGCATATTCTATCGGCTTTCCTGTTTTAGCGTCCACCAGTTTGCCATATAAGTGGCCAATCTGAGGCATATTGGGTCTTCCCTGTTGTCCCTGTCCCTGTCCCTGCCGTGGGGCTGCAGATGCGGGCGCCTGTGCAAAAGCATGCGCCTGCCATAAAAGCATACCAGCAAGAACTGCGTAGCATTTTTTCATCCTTATCATTTTTTATCCGGACTTTCTTCTCAGACAGGGCAAAAGTATCGGGGTGCAGGTATGAATGGTTTGAGATTGTGATGAGTGGAATTAATACACGCAGGAAATTGCAAATATAAGCGCTAAGAGGTCTTAACAGTAGTTAACAAAGCGCTCATCTTAACAGTAGTTAACATAGCGTTTTTCAGGGAATTAAAGGAGGGAGATGGCCATGCAGATGAACCCTGTAAGCAGTCCGCTGATGGCGCCAAGGAGTTTGAAACTGCGCAGTTCCCGGCCCAGCAGGTTGTGAGTAATGGTTTCCAGTTGAGCAGCGGAGATGGTGGTAATTTTCTGTGATATGATCTCTTCCAGGTGAAGGTCCTGTTCTAGGTTGTCGAGGTATTGACTGATCAGTACGGGGAACAGTGTGTCCAGTTCCGCCACCAGGTGTGTTTTTATCTGGTTTACGATACTATCGCCGATGAACATGGAGAGAACGGGCATTGCCTTTGGTAATCTTTCCCGCAGGAAGCTGTCCAGATGCGCTTCTACCAGTGGAATAATTTTTTTGATCTTCTCCGGATCGGTCATTTTGCTTTTGATGTCATCGAAGGAAAACTGTTGCGCTACCAGTGTGCCTATACTACGGGCGAGTTGCGGTTGTTTTTTCGGAAACAATCCCTGCAGGGTGATAAAGCCCAGTTTAACGGGTTTGTGGGGACGGAAAAGGAGGGTAACAGCCAGGCCATTGAGTAACCAACCGATGAAAGCAGCGATGAGGGGAAGGAAAAAGATCATTGAATGAATTGATTTTCACAAATGTAAAAATTCGGGGACCAAAAAGAATAAAACAAACCTGGAAATAAACATGAATGAAAATAAAAAAGGCTTCTTTTTACAGAAGCCTTTTTTGCTTTTCGGGTGATTGAAGGGTTTCGAACCCTCGACCCTCAGAACCACAATCTGATGCTCTAACCAACTGAGCTACAACCACCGTTTTATTGGGAGTGCAAAGATAAGCGAAACTATTTTTAAATTCCAAATACTTTGAATAAAAAAAATTCAAGCGATTATATATAGCTCATATTCTCCAAATGAAATACCGGACACCGATATTAAAACTCTTTTTATTTGTTAATGTCCGCCGGCAGCAACATTAACAAGCACCTCTATT
>NZ_DATMTE010000720.1:0-10176 GCF_035564935.1 Chitinophaga sp.
CGGACATCCGCTTCTATCTTCCCTAATCTTTTAAATCAAAAAAAGAAAATCAAACTAATCAGTATAATCAGCGTAATCAGTGTTCCAAGACAATCGCCGAAGGCGATCCCCTCCGCTATTGGTTCTTTCGCTGCATTTTAGGCAATGACTGAACGATCAGGTCGTTCATTACGTTCACAGCCTCATCGAGATAGATGTCTTTGGTTCTGATCTTGATCCAGTCCTTATTACGGGCAATCTTGGAAGAATCACCACCAAATTTTTCCATATCGGATTTGATGTTTACGATATTGAGTTCTTTTACTTTATCATTTACTGCATCATATTTTTTGAGTGCAGCGGTATTTGTTTTTTGTTCTGTTTTATAGGTCTGGAGGTTCAGTGAATAAGTTTCCTGTTTTTCCAGCTTCTTTAAAGTGTTCAGGTTCTCGTTGAGTAATCTGAACGCGGGGCTGGTAGCCATTCTTTTTTCACTGCTCTTCTTCAGCGATTCGGTATTTACCGGGTTATACCAGGCGGCGAAGCTCGCACGGGGAATTTCATCCCATGCCAGGGCATCAGAATCTTTGCGTTCTGCTATTTCGTAGTATGGATCAGGCAATACGATATCTGAAGCCACACCTTTCAGCTGGGTAGAACCGCCGTTGGCACGGTAGAACTTCTGCTGGGTAAGCTTCAGGGCACCGAGGCTGCCACCGTCTTTTACCGGGTAGAAATCGTCCAGGTTGAAGAGACGCTGTACAGTTCCTTTACCAAATGTTTGGGTACTGCCGATGATCACTGCGCGTTTGTAATCCTGCATGGCCGCGGCCATGATTTCAGATGCAGAAGCGCTGTATTCGTTTACCATAATAGCCAGCGGACCTTCGTATTGCACATTCTTGTCGCGGTCGCGCAGTACCACGGCATCGCCGCCACGGGAACGTACCTGTACCACGGGGCCTTCCGGGATGAACAGGCCGGCCATCTGCACTACATCCTGGAGGGAGCCGCCGCCGTTAAAGCGGAGATCGAGGATGATGCCTTCCACATTTTCTGCTTTCAGTTTAGCTACTTCTTTGGCAACGTCTTCTGCGCTGCGGGCGCCGTTACGGTCGTTGAAGTCGGCGTAAAATTCCGGCAGGTAGATGTAGCCTATTTTATGCTGCCCGTTGATGATCGCTGATTTGGCGAATGTTTCTTCGGTCACAATTTCATCACGCACGATGGTGATATCTTTGGTAGTGCCATCCACGCTTTTTACGGTCAGTTTCACAGGAGTGCCTTTTTTACCACGGATCAGTTTCACCGCATCTTCTACGGGGTAACCGGTAATATCCACTGGTTCGGCATTTCCCTGCGCCACTTTCTGGATCACATCATTGGCTTTCAGTTGTCCCTGTTTCCAGCTGGGGCTTCCTGTTACGATGCTTACCACACGGATCTTATCGCCTTCTTCTTTCAGTTGGGCGCCGATACCAAAGAATTTACCGGCCATCTGTTCTTCGAATGCACGTTTTTCATCCGGCGGGAAGTAGTCAGTATGCGGATCCATGGTAGTGGTGATCGCATTTACATAAAGGTTAAAGCGATCATTATCGTTCTGCCTGTTTTTCAGGCGTTCAAAGTAACGGTCGTACAATTGTTTCACCTTTACGCGGGCTTCTGCTTCCAGTTGCACATCGGTTTTGGCTTTAACACTGTCCTTGCCTTTGTCTTTTTCCCTCATTTCCTGGAGATCCGTCAGTTTTTCCAGGGTGCGGTACTTCAATACCTTGCGCCAGGATTCTTTACGGGCATTCTCATCTGCAGGATAGTCCAGCTTATCAGGGTCCAGTGTTACCTTTTCATCTACGGTAAAATCAAAAGGTTTGGAGAGAATTTCCGGGTAAATAGCTGCCGCCTCGGCCACCCTTTGTTTGATCAGGGCGTTGATACTGCGGAAACAATCGATGGGCGCACCTTTCAGTTCATCATCAATATGAACGGAGAGCGGCATCAGTTTATCCACATCTGTTTTCAGGAAAAATTTCTTTTCCGTGTCCAGGCTACGCAGGTATTTATTAAAAACTTCGGTGGAGAATTTGTCATCTATTGCTTTGGGTTGGTAATGTCCTTCTTTCAGCATCTGGCCCACCAGGTTCATGATCACCTCATAACGACCCGGAGGATCGTCATTATGTCCGAGCTTATTAAAAGCCAACACGCCTGCGGAGATGCTAAGCAGCACAACCGGTATAATCACTTTCAGTCTCATATGTATCTCAATTGAACTTAAACGTTGTCAAATCAAATATAAAATAAAATCAACCGTCGGTTGAGCAATTTATTTCCTTTTAACAAAAAATTGGGCCAAACGGCCACCGGGCGAGATACGTGGCTGAAAAGCGCTGCTTTTCCGGCTCGCTGCAGTACCTGTTAGCCTGCCTTTGAGGCGGCTCCATTCGGGGATACCGTCAAAGACAGGCCTATAATAAACGGTTAAAGGGGCCGGAATGTTGCCGGGAATTATTCTTTTACCAGCTTGTACACGGCTCCTTTAAAGCCGCTGCTACCGGAAGTGCTGGCAAGCATATAGAGTTCTCCCTGTTCATCCTCCCCCCAGCTGAGGATCTGGAGGTTCTCGGCCGGACGGCCGGTGAGTTCCAGTGGGGCGCTGTCCCATTTTTTCCCGTTGGGTATGAGCATAAAGGTTTTCCCGTTGTAATCCCCGAAAATATATAATCCCTTCAGTGCCGGGATAGCATTCCCGCGGTATACATAACCTCCGGTGATACTTATCCCCACATCGTGGCTATATTCGTGGATGGGTGCAATCAGCGGCGACTTGTCGGTTCCCGCCGGCACGTTATAATCGTGGTTTCCTTCCAGGATACGCCAGCCATAGTTACCGCCTTTGGTAATGATATCTACTTCTTCATATTTATTTTGTCCTACATCCCCGGCAAAAAGCATTTTGGTATTTTTGTCGAATGAAAAGCGCCAGGGGTTACGAAGGCCATAGGCCCATATTTCAGGCCGGGCGCCGGGTTTGTTTACAAACGGATTATCCGGCGGTATGGAATAGGGTGTTCCATTGACATTTATCCTTAATATTTTACCCAATAAAGTATTGAGATCCTGTCCATTGCCAATAGTGCCGTGTTTATCGCCACCACCGCCGCCATCGCCAAGGCCCACATATAAATAGCCATCGGGGCCAAACTGCAGCTGGCCGCCATTGTGATTGGATTCCGGTTCATCCACTTCCAGTACAATCCTTTTAGACGCGGGATTGGCAAGATCAGGATTATCCGTCCTGGTGGTGAACTCTACCAGGCGGCTGGTATGATTGAAACCTGCTTTTTTACTCGGGGAACTGTAATACACATAAAATTTATGGTTCGATTTAAAATCGGGATGAAAGGCCATCCCCAGCAGGCCCCGTTCATCGTAGCCGGGGTTTACGGAAATCATATCACTGCTCACATCCAGGAAAGGAGCCGGCAACAGCTTGTTTTGCCGTACGATCCATACTTTACCTTCTTTCTGACAAAAAAATAACCTGCCGCTGCCATCTCCGGGCACGGCCATGTTTACCGGAGAGATAAACTGGTCGGTTACCAGCTGTAGCTTCGCTTTCCGGGCCGCAGGCTCCGGAGGTGCAGGGCTGTCATCTTTAGAACCGTTTCCGGCGCAGGCAATCTGTATAAACAGCGCCGGTAGTAAAGCGCGGAAAATAAGGGTATGTATTTCCATAGAACTGCGGTATTAATGCAGAATAAATATAATCCAGAAAGCGGAAAGGACGAATTGATTGTGGTGAGCGGTGAAGCGGATTGTTGCATATTCTGCCGTCGCGTTTCCTGATTTTTGTACCTTCGCAAAAAACTCATCAGGTTGGACACTACGGCATCGAAAAAGAACGACCCATACGCTTCGCTACGCTTTCCGGAATTCAATTATTACCTGGTTATCCGCTTTGCCCTTGTATTTGCGCTGGCAATGCAATTTGCCATCATAGAATGGAAAGTATATGAAATTTCCAAAGATCCTTTTTCACTGGGACTGATAGGTTTGGCAGAAGTAATTCCTGCCGTGTTACTGGCGCCCTTTGCGGGACATATGGTGGATAAACGGGAGAAACGGGCCATGCTCCTCAAATGTGTGATCGCTTATCTTTTTATCAGCTCAGGATTATTTCTTTTAACCTGGGACCGTGCAGTGGCGGGTGTTTCAAAGCACTGGGTGCTTAACCTTATTTACCTGCTTGTTTTCATGGGCGGCATTGTGCGTGCTTATACAAGCCCTTCCACCTTTACCCTGTTGTCGCTGCTGGTGCCCCGTGAACTTTACGCCAACGCCTCTACGTGGAGCAGTTCTGCCTGGCAAATAGGCGGTGTACTGGGTCCCGCGCTGGGCGGGCTTTTTATACACTGGTTCGGGGTACACTGGTCTATGCTGATAGTCGTATTTATTTTCCTGGCTCCCTTATACAGCCTGTTACAGATAAAACCCAAACCTGTTTATTACAAATCTAAAGGCGAAAGCTTTGTAACCGGCCTTACAGAAGGGATGCGGTTTGTGTGGAAAACCAAAGTGGTATTGAATGCAATGGCACTGGATATGTTTGCCGTATTGTTTGGCGGTGCGGTAGCTATGTTACCGGCATTTGCTACAGACGTACTGCATGTGGGTTCCCTGGGATACGGGCTGCTACGTTCAGCGCCGGCGGTAGGTGCATTGGGCACCATGTTCATACTGGCGCACCGGCCTTTGGTGAACAAGCCCGGCATCAAACTGCTGGCAGCGGTGTTTGGCTTTGGTTTAACCATTATCGGGTTCGGTCTTTCCACCAGCTTTTACCTGTCGATGTTTGCGTTGCTGATCAGTGGTGCATTGGACGGCATCAGCGTGATTATCCGTCAAACTATCCTGCAGTTAAAAACCCCGGATGATATGCGCGGGCGGGTGGCTTCTGTAAGCTCCATGTTCGTGGGATCTTCCAATGAGCTGGGCGCTTTTGAAAGCGGCTTTATGGCCAGGGCAATAGGTTTGGTGCCTTCTGTTGTGTTTGGGGGATGTGTTACTTTGGGCGTGGTGATCACCACTTATGTAATTTCACCGGCTATGCGTAAGCTGGATCTGAAACCTTAGCAGGCGGCAGTTAGCGCTTACGGGCTAACCGCCCGCAATATTACAGATCCATCTTTTCTTTTAACTTTTCCAGCACATAATAAACGGCCGGACAAACGGTGCTGTTTTCGTAAGTGATTTTGGGGCGTTTGAAAAAATCGTAGCTGTCTGTATAAGGATAGTTGGCACAATCACCTGGGCGTACATCATAGATCCCGCAGTAGTTATCATCGCCCAGGAAAGGGCATGGCGTAAACTTCACCACATAGTCTTCATCCTTATCGATCCGGAGATAGGTATCAATAAATTCGCCCTCCTTCATACCAAGATGTTTGGAAATGCGCCTGATATCGGGTCCTTTGAAACGGGGGCTGATGGTTTTGCAGCAATTACCACATCCGAGGCAGTCAATTTTACTGAATGCTTCTTCATGCAGGTCCGGCAACAGCTTCTCCACCCCTTTACCGCGGCGGGTTTGCAGCTTTGCGAGAAACTGTTTATTGGCTTTTTGCTTATCCTGGGCCTTCTGTTGCCAGTCTTCTAATATTTTGCTCATTTGATGCAAAGATAGGCAAATAGTTGGTGGACAAACTTATGACACAGACCCCGTTCCCTGATGGGTCATTTATCACTGTTTTCCCCCGCCAGCATTGATTGTTTGGCGGTTGCTTAAAATCTGCATAGCTTTGCGCATTCTATTTCAAATTACCTGCTTACATCATGAATCTTTTTGATATTCAACAAAATGAATTCGTGCACCGTCACATAGGGCCGAATGAAAGAGAGACCAACCAGATGCTGGAAACCATCGGGGCCTCCAACCTGGACCAGCTGATCAGCAAAACCGTTCCCGGCGCCATCCGCATGCAACAGCCACTGGCTATTCCAGCCGCGATGAGCGAAAGTGACTATCTCCGCCACCTGAAGGAAGTGTCGCTGAAAAACAAAGTATACCGCAACTATATTGGCCAGGGTTACTTTGACACCATTACCCCGAGTGTTATTCTGCGTAATGTATTTGAGAACCCGGGATGGTATACGCAGTATACCCCCTACCAGGCGGAAATTTCCCAGGGCCGGCTGGAAAGTTTATTAAACTACCAGACAATGGTGTGCGACCTCACCGGTTTACCCATTGCCAACGCTTCCCTCCTGGATGAAGCCACTGCAGCTGCAGAAGCCATGACAATGTTCTTCAATGCACTGAACAAGGATCATGACCATGTAAGCAGGCCTAAATTTTTTGTAGATAAGAATGTATATCCGCAAACACTGGATGTGATCTATACCCGCGCTACCCCGCTTCACATTGAAGTAGTGGTAGGCGATTATAAAACCGCTACGTTCGACGGATTATATTTTGGCGCGTTGATCCAGTATCCGGACAATGTGGGCGCTGCAGCCGATTACCGGGCTTTCATCGACCAGGTACATGCAACAGGCGCATTTGTAGGGATGGCAACAGACCTCCTGGCGCTAACGCTTCTCGCCTCTCCCGGCGATATGGGCGCGGATGCAGCCTTTGGTTCTGCACAGCGCTTTGGCGTTCCACTGGGCTTTGGTGGTCCGCACGCTGCTTTCTTCGCCGTGAAAGACGACTTCAAACGCTCCATCCCCGGTCGTATCATTGGTGTAAGCATTGATGCCAACGGCGGCCGCGCACTGCGTATGGCACTGCAAACCCGCGAACAGCACATCAAACGTGAAAAAGCAACTTCCAATATCTGTACCGCGCAGGCTCTGCTGGCTAATATGGCCGCGATGTATGCAGTATACCATGGTCCGGAAGGGCTGAAAAATATTGCTACCCGTGTTTCCCTGCTCACCGCTACACTGGCGGCTAAACTGAAGGCCAAGGGCCTGAAACTGGCATCCGACAGCTTCTTCGATACTATTGTAGTAGAAGGCGCTGATGTAAAAGGCGCCGCAGAAGCACTGGGTATCAACTTCCGTTATTTCGCCAACGGCAATGTAGGTATCTCCCTCGATGAAACCACTACCATTACCGATGTAAACGATATCCTGCACATATTTGGCGCAGGTACTACCGATGCAGCAGCCGTTTCCAACGGTACCACCGGTATCCCTGCCGGTTTGCAACGTACTTCTCCTTACCTGCAATACCCGGTGTTTAACAGCTATCACAGCGAATCACTGATGATGCGTTACCTGAAGCTGCTGGAAAACAAGGATCTTTCCCTGAACACCTCCATGATATCCCTGGGTTCCTGCACCATGAAGCTTAATGCAGCTACTGAAATGATTCCCCTGAGCTGGGCGCACTGGAGCAAAATGCATCCTTTTGCACCTAAAAACCAGGTAGGCGGTTACTTACAGATGGCAGAGGAACTGGGCGAATACCTCAGCAAAATTACCGGCTTTGACGCCTGCAGCCTGCAACCTAACAGCGGTGCGCAAGGAGAATACGCCGGCCTGCTGGTGATCCGTGAATACCAGAAGAGTAAAGGTGAAGGCCACCGTAACGTGATGCTGATCCCTGTCAGCGCACACGGTACCAACCCTGCTTCTGCAGTGATGGCGGGCTTTAAGGTAGTGATTGTAAAAGCGCTGGAAAACGGCTACATCGATGTGGATGACCTGAAAGCGAAAGCAGCCACCCACAGTAAAGACCTGGCCGGTATCATGATCACTTATCCATCTACCTACGGTGTATATGAAGAAAGTGTGAAAGATATCTGCGCTACCATACACGAACACGGCGGACAGGTATACATGGACGGCGCCAATATGAATGCCCAGGTAGGCTTAACCGCACCCGGACTGATCGGTGCAGATGTTTGCCACCTGAACCTGCATAAAACCTTCGCTATCCCTCATGGCGGCGGCGGTCCCGGCATGGGCCCCATCTGCGTAGCCAAACACCTGGCCCCATTCCTGCCAGGACACGTTACACTGAACGATGGCAAACCTTCCAACGCAGTATCTGCAGCGCCCTTCGGTTCTGCAAGCATCCTGCTGATCTCTTACGCTTACATCCGCATGCTTGGATTCAATGGCGTTAAACAGGCTTCGCAGTTTGCGATCCTGAATGCCAACTACATGAAAGCACGACTGGAAAAAGCATACGATATCCTGTATACCGGTGTTAATGGCACCTGTGCACACGAATTTATTGTAGATCTGCGTCCGTTTAAAGCTGCTGCCGGTATTGAAGCGGAAGATGTGGCCAAACGCCTGATGGACTATGGATTCCACGCACCTACCATGAGCTTCCCGGTTCCTGGCACTATCATGATTGAACCTACTGAAAGCGAGGACAAAGGTGAACTGGATCGCTTCTGCGACGCGCTGCTGGCTATCCGTGAAGAGATCCGCGCAGTAGAACAGGGCCAAAGCGATAAGCAAAACAACGTATTGAAAAATGCACCGCATACCCAACAGGTGATCACTGCCGATGAATGGACCCGTCCATACAGCCGTCAGCAGGCAGCATTCCCGCTGGAGTATGTGAAAGCAAATAAATTCTGGCCTTCTGTAAGCCGTATCAACAATACCTTCGGCGACAGGAACCTGATATGTACCTGCGAACCTGCAAGTGCCTATGAGGAAGCAGCAGTATAAGCTGTTGGTTTGATGTAAAAGAAAGAAGGGGAAAGATCATGTGATCTTTCCCCTTCTTTCTTTTATACTGATTACAAAGGTTGTAAAACCGGCTCCAGCACTTCCAGGCGGCCATCGATAGGCTGTGTAATATCAAGCCCCAGTATTCTTGCTACTAACGGGTACACATGTACGTTTTCAAAAGTGGCAACACGGCTATGCGCTTTAAAAGCCGGCCCCCAGGCCATGAATATGGCGTTCATATTAGTGAGGTTGTTATCGTATCCATGGTGACCGGGACTCACTTTTTTTCCTGTTCCAAAAATATAGTTGGGTTCCGCCAGCAGGATGATATCACCGATGCGGTTGTAAATATCTTCCTGGCCATAATGCCATCTCTCCGGCGTATTCTTTTTCAGGTAAGCGGTATAATGGTTTTCATGTTGCTTAAGATAATCATAAGCAGCTTTAATTTCCTCATCGGATGTTCCGTACAGCATTACCTTTTCATTGCCTGCTATGCTTTTCAGCGGCTGAAGTACCGGTGCATCGGGCAGCCTGATGAGGTTAACAGTATCTGCCTGCATCATACCATGATCTGATACTACGATAAAGTTTACCGGCAGGTTTAACTTAGCCACTTCAGCTACCATTTTACCGATGGCGGCATCTACAAATTGTACGGCATTCCGCACGCTGTCGCTGTCCGGTCCCCAGGAATGCCCCTTATGATCCACTTCCGGAAAATAGAAAGTAATAAGGTGCGGACGTTGTTCCTCCGGCAGGCGAAGCCAGTTTATCACCTGGCTGATACGCTGATCAATACCCGTTTTTTCCTGGTACTTAAAATAATAAGTGGGACGTATATTCTGAATAGCGCTTTCTGATCCTACCCAAAAATAGCTGGCGCTGATCATCTGTTGTTTTTCCGCCAATACCCAAAGCGGGATGCCGTTATACCAGGTACCATCTTCTACTGCTGCGCGATCGCCTACTTTATAAACAGCATCACGTTTACGGTCGTAAAAAAAATTGTCCACCAGCCCGTGGTGCGCAGGGTAAAGGCCCGTTGCCAGTGAATAGTGATTGGGAAATGTAAGCGATGGAAAAGAAGGCTGCATAGCCGTGGCGCGAACACCGCCATCTGATAAGTGCAGCAGGTGCTGTGCATTGTATTTCTCCGCATAATCGTACCGGAAGCCGTCTATGGAAATCATAATAACATAGGGCTTCGATTGCTGGGTAGCACTGTTCTTTCTGCCTTCCACCACCAATTGGGCAGTATCCTGTGCGTAACCGGCAAAGCTGGCTGATAACAGGACTGCGGCTAATAGAAAAATCTTTTTCACGTTTTATGATATTTATGATAGCATGGTAATAAATGGGGAGAATAACAGATGACCGGGTTATAATGAGGCGCAAATTAGAAAAGTATTTCCACTCGAAACGGCATTACCTGATTATAAATGCGTTAAAAAAATTGCAGCCATGAGTTACTATGGCTATTTCATCTCCCCAAAT
>NZ_DATMTE010000721.1:0-11293 GCF_035564935.1 Chitinophaga sp.
ATAGGCAAAAGTTGTATCCGGTTCAGCAAAACAGCAGTGATCCCATATGAACTGGCGGGCGAGCTGGCAGGAAAGATTACACCGGCAGCGTGGATTAAGCAGTATGAGAAAGAAGTGAAGAGATAGACCGGTTCAGTTATATATTTCATTGCTACCTGTAATTCCATGTTATGACAAAAAACAGTTTTTCCATCCAGGGAAAAGGCGCCGAGCAACACACCTTCGATGCCATTGTGATCGGCTCCGGTATCAGCGGGGGATGGGCCGCCAAAGAGTTGTGCGACCAGGGATTAAGAACATTGGTACTGGAACGCGGCCGCAATGTGGAGCATGTAAAGGATTATCCAACCGCTACGAAAGCACCGTGGGAGTTCAGGCACCGCGGGCAAATGACAAAAGATTTTTTACAGGAGAACCCATTGATCTCGAAGGCGGCAGGATTTGGAGAAGATACCGCGCATTTTTTTATCAAAGACAAAGATCATCCTTATATACAGGAAAAACCGTTCGATTGGATCCGGGGATACCAGGTAGGTGGGAAGTCGCTCACATGGGGCCGTGCCTGCCAGCGTTGGAGCGGGTTTGAATTTACAGCCCCGGAGCGTTATGGTTACGGCCCCGGATGGCCCATTAACTATGAAACAATAGCCCCGTGGTATTCGCATGTGGAAAAGTTTATCGGGGTATGCGGCACCCGCGATGGAATTGAAGCCATGCCGGACGGCGAGTTTCTTCCCCCGTTCGATCTGAACTGCGCAGAAGCCGCGATACAGCAAAAGATCCGGGCAAATTACAAAGACCGCCACCTGGTGCATGCACGTTGGGCGCATCTTACCGCACCGCAGGAAATACATTTTCAGCAAGGCAGGGTTAAATGCCAGGCCAGGAATTTATGTATGCGGGGATGCCCTTTTGGCGGATATTTCAGTTCGGTTTCTTCTACACTGCCCTGGGCAATGAAAACAGGCAGGCTTACCGTGCGACCTTTTTCAGTAGTACACTCCATCATTTACGACGAACAAAAAGGTAAAGCTATCGGTGTGCGTGTAATTGATGCAAATACAAAACAAACCACCGATTTTTTTGCACGTATCATTTTTGTGAACGCATCTGCACTGAACAGCAACCTGGTGTTGCTAAATTCTACCAGCCGGCGTTTCCCCAACGGCCTGGGCAACGACAACGGGCTGCTGGGAAAGTATGTGGCGTTCCACAACTACCGGGCGTCTGTAAGCGCTGAGATGGAAGGAATGGAAGACAAGTACTACTACGGCCGTAATCCTACAGAGCCCATCATTGCCAATTACCGCAACCTGCACCGGCAAGACACTGATTACGTGGGTGGGTTTACCACGTTTATGGGCGCACACCGCATACGCGGAAACACCGGAATGGAAACAGCTGCCATTGGCGCCGCTTATAAAGACGCACTGACCGAACCCGGCGCATGGCATACTTATATGTACATGCAGGGAGAAACGATCCAGAAGGAAACCAACCATGTGCGGTTAAGTACTGATCAGAAAGATCAATGGGGCATTCCTCTGCTGGTAATGTCTGTTGATTATGACGACAATGATGAGAAAATGATCCGCGACTTCCTCACACAAAGCGCAGAGATGCTGGACCGTGCAGGCTGTAAAAATATTCAGCAGCATGATAACCGGCAGGCGCCGGGCCTTGATATCCATGAAATGGGCGGTTGCCGCATGGGCAGGGATAGCCGCACTTCGTTGCTGAATGAGTGGAACCAGCTCCATCATTGCCGCAATGTATTTGTTACAGATGGCGCCGCAATGGCAAGCACCGGTAATCAAAGTCCCTCGCTTTTATACATGGCGCTCACGGCAAGGGCTGCCGGTTATGCAGTGAGTGAAATGAAGAAGGGAAATCTGTAACAGCATTTTTAATTGAGCATTTGTCAGAATTTATAGTTAAATTGATAAGAAAAAAAAGATGGTTATTACCTCCTCAAAATTACTCCCATCTATTAACGAAATTGCAGAGACACTAAAACAAAGATTCTCCGGCAGGTATGCATACAACCTGTTTGATTTTGGTAATAAACAAAGTGTTTTCGTGGAGAAATCAACTTTCGTAGCCATCCAGGTAACAAGAGAAGATAATGGAATTGTTATAGAGCAGATGTTTAAACCATCATTGCTCACCGTAATTTGTTTTTTCCTGGATCTTATTGTTGCAGGCGGATGCAGTATATTGTACAGGTTTGCGCCGTTTTATCCGGAACAGAAAAAACTGGAACAGGAAATAAGTACATTTTTAGAACAGGAATATAAATAGTCTGAATTTCTTTCTCCTTTCTTCCCCATAAAAATTCAATCAGTTTTTATTCATCAGGCTATCATTTTGCTTTACTGTGCTATTGCCAGGAAGTTAGGATGATAGCCTGAATTGGTTTAATTTTTTCCGCCCATCTTCTTTTTGTTTTGTTTTTCCGGAATTAGATATTATCTTAAGGCTGTTCCGTTTTTCCACATAAACTTACCAGACGTTATGAAAACTTGGTTGCTGCTACTTTTTTCCATTGTCATTGGCTCTTTTTTGCAATCGAATGCACAATCGCTTCCGGCGATAGGGATCTGTACCTCTTTTTCGAACGACAGTCTCGCTGCCGCCACAGGGTTTACCTACCTGGAGGAAACGGTGCGCAAGATCCTGTCGCCCTCACTGAGCGAAGCCCAGTTCAGGGAACAACTGCATGCCATCCGCGGCAGCAAATGTAAGATCCGGAGCTGCAATGTATTTATCCCGGGAACAATGAAAATAGTAGGCAGCGAGGTGAACGAAACAAAGGTATTGGGCTATGTGGACTCTGTAATGCAGCGCGCAAAAATTGCCGGTGTGAAACTCATTGTGTTGGGTAGCGGTGAAGCGAGGAAGATACCCGACGGAGCAGACCGCGAAAAATGTAAACAACAGTTCATCGCCTTATGCCGTAAAATGGCAGTGGTGGCGGCAAAATACAATATCGTCATCGCCATGGAAAACCTTAATTCCACGGAAACCAATTTCGTGAACACATTGGCGGAAGGGAATGAAATTGTTACAAAGATCGGCCATCCCAACTTCCGGCTCACCGCAGATATATATCATATGCTGAAAGAGCAGGAATCCCCTGCCAGTATTGAAAATGCCAAGGGGGTACTGGTACATTGCCATATTGCGGAAAGAGAGAAGCGCACGGCTCCCGGTGTTGCGGGAGACGATTTCCGGCCTTATTTCGCCGCCCTGCATAAAATTGGGTATACCGGTCATATTATGATGGAATGCCGCTGGGAAGACCCTGCTACGCAATACAAACCGGCTTTCGATTACCTGGAAGGACAACTGAAAGAAGCTTACGCCAAATAAACAACACACTATAAAAACACTTTTATATGTCTGAATCAAAAAAAACAAGACGGGAATTTCTGCAACAGTCGCTACTGGCAGGAGCCGGTGTCACTATCAGTGCAATGGGAATACCCGCCAGCAGCTATGCCCGCATTATGGGCGCCAACGACCGTGTAAACGTTGGGTTGGTAGGATTTTCTGATCGTGCGCGCCAGGCGCTGCTGCCATCTTTCTTTAATAACAACAAGGAACTGAACTTCGACCTGGTTGCGGTATCCGACATATGGAACCGCCGCAGGGACGAAGGAAAGGCTTTCCTGCAGCAGAAAACGGGGCATAACGTGCAGGCCTGTATGAATAATGATGAGCTGTATAATATCAAAGGACTGGACGCGGTGTTCATTGCCTCCCCCGACTTTGCGCATGCTTATCATACTATTGAAGCGGTAAAGAACAAGTGCGATGTATACAGCGAAAAGCCTTTCGCGGAAACAATGGAAGAAGCCCGCAATGCACTCAAGGCGGTGAAAGATTCCGGCCGCATTATGCAGGTGGGCACGCAGCGCCGCAGCGGCTCCAGTTACCATGCTGCCGCTAACTTTATCCAGCAGGGAAAATTTGGCCCTATTACCATGGTGGAGATGACCTGGAACGTGAATCAACCCGGCCGTTGGCGCCGCCCGGACCTGGTGAAGTCCATCAGGGAATCTGATACAGACTGGAAACGCTTCCTTGCCGGTCGCCCGCAGGATAGCTGGGACCCGCGTAAATACCTTGAATACCGCCTCTTCTGGCCTTATTCTTCCGGTATCTTCGGCCAGTGGATGACCCACCAGATAGATACGGTACACTGGTTCAGCGGTCTGAAACACCCGCGCAGCGCCGTAGCCAACGGGGGCATCTATATGTGGAAAGATGGCCGTAAGAATCCGGATACCCTCACCGCAGTATTCGACTACGGTCCGGAGAATGATCCTTCCAGCGGCTTCCAGGTAATGTACAGCAGCCGTTTCCATAATTCCGCCGGCGGTACCAAGGAGATCTATTATTCCAATGGTGGCACCATCGATATGTCTACCAACAAAATAAGTTCTACCGGTGGCCTCACAGAAAGAGAAGCCCAGGAAATGGGCATGCATGCCAACCTGTTGCCCAACCAAACGCTCAGCAACGAAGCGGCTGCAACCACCAGCGCAAACACCGGCGGTGATCCGCTCACCAATGCGCATGTACGCAACTGGATGACATGTGTGCGTGAACGTAAGCAGCCCAATGCACCCATTGAAGCAGCCTACTCACATTCCATTGCACTCATTATGGGTAATGCAGCCTACCGCACAGGTATGAAATCTACCTTTGACGAAGCCACCCAGGAAGTAATGGTGGGAGGTAAGGTGTTCAAGATGTAATGTTTGTCGCCTTCGGCGACGCGGATTTTGTCTGACTCAGGATTAAACTGATTACACTGATTACCCTGATTTGATTACTTTGGATTTAAAATGATTTGAGGAGATTTAAGCGAATACTTTCGCTTAAATCTCCTCAAATCATTTTAATCACCTATAAAATCCTAAAAAATCAAATCAGGGTAATCAGTTTAATCATTTTAATCCTGAGTCAGACAAAATCCGCAACAATCGCCGAAGGCGATCCTCTACACCATTTCGCCTTTGTTCAGGCGGAGGAACTTATCAACACAGGCGGGCAGTTCATCTTCGTAGTGGGTAACAAAGATGAGGGTTACCGGCATATGTTCGCAAAGTTGTTCAATTACTTTTTTGAAATGTATCTTTTGTTGGGCGTCCAGTCCCTGACAGGGTTCATCAAAGATCAGCAGCGGCGGATTTTTAACGAGGGCCCGGGCCAGCAGGGTAAGGCGCTGTGCGCTTTCGGGTACTTGTTTGAAAGGTGTTTTTTCATGTGTGGCAATATTCAAAACGCTCATCCAGTCGCGCGCTACCTGTTGTTGTTCAGCGGTAGCCGGCCGGGTGCTGCCAATTACATCAGAGAAGCCGGAGCAAACCACCTGCAGGCAGTTGTCGCGGGAGGTAAAGTATTGGTGCAGTTCCGGCGATACGAAGCCTATTTTTTTCTTGATATCCCAAATGCTTTCGCCGCTGCCGCGTTTCCGGTCGAACAGCCAGAGCTTATTGGCATATGCCTGGGGATTGTCGCCGTTCACGAGGCTTAGCAGGGTGGATTTCCCGGCGCCGTTGGGGCCGAGCAATGCCCATTTATCGTTGGGCTTTACCGTCCAGTTGATGCCGTTCAGAATAGTGTTTTCACCGTATTTAATGTGAATGTCTTCCATGCGCACAATGGTATCGAACTGCTTGTTGGGGCTGTTTTGTACCAATGCGGCAATTTTCCCTGCTTCCATTTCGGGAAGTGATATTTCTGCTACAGCGGGCAACGGCAGCTTCATAAATTCGCTGCGGGTATACTTGCCGGTTATAGCGCCGTTTTCCAGTGTAAGCACATGTGTGATATGTTCCGGTATTTCGCCGGGAGCGGTGGACAGTATTACGGTAGCGCCGCCGGTAATGATTTCATTGATCATGGCGCTGAAATCTTTCCTGGCCTGCACATCCAGCCCGATGTAGGGATTATCCAGCATGAGCAGTTGCGGTTGCTGAATGAGGGCGCGGGCAATCATCACCCGGCGTGTTTCGCCGTTAGATAATTTAATGAGCCGTTTTTCCATCAGCGGTGCAATACGCAGCGGCTGAAGCAATGCAGGAACTTCGGTTAGTTCCAGGTATTCCATTACGGTGGGTGAATTATCAGCATCCATGCTGTTGAAGCGCTGCTGATAATAAAAATCAGTGGTAGTGTTGGAAAGGTTGCGGAAGGTATGATGATGACCTACCAGGGCTACCAGGTTGCGGTAATTGAACCAGGGATCTGTGATGGTATGTTGCCGGCACCATTCATCGTAGAAGTGGTAGTGGATACTCCCGTTGATAATGTTAAACTTACCGAGAATGGTATTCAGCAGGGCAGTTTTACCGGAACCACTTGGACCTGTAACGGCCCATTGTTCGCCTTTATTGATCTGCCAGGTGAGGGTATTGAATAATGTTTTGTCGAGATACCTCACTGTAATATGTTCCAGTGAGAGGAACGGTGTTTGCTGTTCTGTCATAATTTGAACGATTGGGCTCAGTATTCATCTGTCGGATATAAAATTAACCCGATTATTGAAAGCTTCCAGTAAATTTATGGCAAAGTTTGAGGGTATGATCTGGAATACGAAATCATTTGATGAGTTAACAACCGCGGAACTCTATGCTATCCTGCATTTGCGTAACGAGGTATTTGTAGTGGAGCAGCAATGTCCTTACCAGGACCTGGATTATTCAGATCAGAAAGGGCTGCATCTGATGGGAACGGATGAGGAAGGCCGGCTGTTGGCATATACCCGTATTTTCGCCCCGGGAATCAAGTTTGAAGAAGCATCTATCGGAAGGGTGGTTACTTCCCCGCAGGCCCGTGGAAAGGGAGCCGGCAGGCTGCTGATGGAGCATTCCATTGCGGTGCTCCAGGCACATTATGGGATAATTCCTATCAGGATAGGTGCACAGCAATACCTGCAGCAGTTCTATACCTCGCTGGGATTTGAGCAAACCAGTGATACTTATATGGAAGATGGGATTCCTCACATCGAGATGCTGAGGCCATGATATAATGTTCGGGGAGATATAGACAAACCGCCTGCTTATATCTCCCAAAAAAATTACCGCTTAGGTATTTTTTTCTTTTTCACCTCTTTATCAGGCGCGTGTTCTTTTATCCGGTAAAAAGGAATAGCGTATGAAATAGTGTACTGTACATCAAAAACAGATTTCTTGGAACCGGAGCCAAACCCGGGAATGACCAGGGGCGACATGTTATCTGTTTTTACATTGTTGACAAGGATGCGTTCCCGGATGTTCCAGCCCATGAAAAGATTTTTCAGTACTTCTACCTTTAGTCCTACCAGTAACTCCACCCAATGGGCATTTACCGCAGTTTTGGGTATGCTCCCACTGAGGTTATCGCCCCAGTAAGTATTTTTGATAGAATAAGTGGGAACGGAATAGTTAAAATGAGAAAATCCATAACGGAAGCCTGCATAGAACATATTCTTCTCGGTCACATATTGTCTTTTCAGGAAATTATAATCAACGCCCAGGGTTACAAACATACCGTTTCCTTTATAGGTATAATTCGTATCGCTGTAGGGGGTATTGGCATATCCGCCTTCAAAGGCAGCATAAAGGTTGCCGTTAATGCGGGCATCTGCCACCACCGTTACTTCTTTCCGATAGGGATAATAGATGGCAGATGGTATCCGGCTAAGATCCACTCCTATCCGCACTAAGCCAGGAATATACCAGGAGCTGTCTTTATGTAGCGCCACTGCTGTTTTTGCCGTATCGGCCAGTGCTTTGCGGGCAGTATCTGTTTTAACAGCTTTATGCAAGGTATCCGTTTTTACGGCTGCCGGCTTGTTTTGTGCCGTGGAAGCAACGCTGAGCAGGATACTAGTTAAAAAAGAAATACAAAGTAAGATGCGTGTCATTACTGCTAGTTACGGACTTATTATTAATTGCAACAGAATCGATGGTATGCATGGTGGTGATAACGGTATCTATGTTAAAGTAGGTACCAAAACCACATCCGGGCGATATAAAGTGCTGTTGCCGTGTATACCTGATCTTTAAGGTGTCGGGTACAAAGCTGGAATCCACTTTCAGGTAAAAGAGGCTGCTGTCTGCAATCGGCGACAGCTGGAAGAAGAGGTCGCCCAGCGGCTGGCTCTTATAAATGGTATCCCTGCCAAAGGCGTATGCGGTTACCTTGGGCATAACGGTATCTGCCAACCTGTTATTGAGTTTACGCATTAAATGCGTATGGTAATCATTCCGCAGCGTTTGATCGCATACCTTCGTTTCATTTTCGCAGGCGATGATGCCTGCGAAAATGAAACAGGTCAGTAATATCTGGTAGATGCTTTTCATGGCTTGTTTACAGTTGGCAAGATATTAAATTCCCAGCTCCTTTTTGAGGAATCTGGCGGTATGACTGTCCTTGCAGGTACTTACCTGTTCCGGGGTACCGGTGCAGAGGATGGTTCCCCCGCCTCCGCCGCCTTCGGGGCCCAGGTCTACAATGTGGTCGGCCATTTTAATAACATCCAGGTTATGTTCTATAACCAGTACTGTATTGCCCCTGTCTACCAGTTTATACAGTACTTTCAGCAGCAGTTGTATATCCTGGAAATGTAGTCCCGTGGTTGGTTCATCGAGGATATAAATGGTTTTGCCTGTGTCTTTCTTGGAAAGTTCGGTGGCCAGTTTTACCCGCTGCGCTTCGCCCCCGGAGAGGGTTACGGCAGATTGCCCGAGGGTAATGTATCCCAGTCCCACATCCTGCAGGGTTTTTATTTTCCGGTAGATCCATGGTACCGGTTGGAAAAACTCCACGGCTTCATCTACGGTCATATCCAGTACATCCGAAATAGATTTGCCTTTATAGCGTATTTCCAGTGTTTCGCGGTTATAACGGCGACCGTTACATTTTTCGCAATGCACGTATACATCCGGAAGGAAGTTCATTTCAATAACGCGCATACCGCCGCCTTCACAAACGTCGCAACGGCCGGTTTTTACATTAAAGGAAAAGCGGCCGGCATTATAACCCCTGATCTTTGCTTCCGGTACGGATGCAAAAAGGGTTCTGATGTCGGTAAAAAAACCGCAATAGGTAGCCGGGTTACTGCGTGGGGTACGGCCTATGGGCGACTGGTCAATTTCAATCACCTTATCTATGAACTCCAGTCCTTTGATGCTTTTGTACGGCATCGGAACCATTTTGGAGTCGTACGCATGTTTGGAAAGAATGGGATACAGGGTTTCGTTGATCAGCGTAGATTTACCGCTGCCGGAAACGCCGGTGATACAGATGAAAGTGCCCAGGGGCAGTTTCAGGTTCACATTCTTCAGGTTGTTGCCGGAAGCGCCTTTCAGCTCCAGGAAATTACCATTGCCTTTCCTGCGCTGGGCGGGTATTTCAGGAGATGTTTTGCCATTCAGATACCCAGCCGTAGGCGTATTGAGTTTCAGGATTTGTTTGGGAGTGCCTTGTGCAATGATCTGACCGCCATGTACGCCTGCACCCGGACCAATATCCACCAGGTGATCGGCATGCAGCATGATGTCTTTATCGTGCTCCACTACAATTACGGTATTACCCATTTCCTTCAGGTTGCGCAGGGCATCTATCAGCTGCATATTGTCGCGCTGATGCAGGCCAATACTAGGTTCATCGAGGATATAGGTGATGCCCATGAGCTGCGATCCTATCTGGGTGGCAAGGCGGATACGCTGTGATTCGCCGCCGCTGAGGGTCCTGGTGGCCCGGTTCAGGGTAAGATAGTTGAGCCCAACGTTCAGCAGGAACCCAAGCCGCTCGCGGATTTCCTTCAGGATATCTTTAGCGATAGCGTTTTGTTTTTTCTCCAGGCGACTTTCGATATTTCCAAACCAGGCCAGGAGCTTATCCAGGTCCATGTTACCGAGTTCGGAAATATTTTTTTCATCGATCTTAAAGAACAGGCTTTCCTTTTTGAGGCGGGCGCCGTTGCATTCAGGGCAGGTGCTTAGTTTCATGAAGCCTTCTGCCCAGCTGCGTACATGATCGGAAGAGGTATCGTTGAAATAGCGGCGAACCATATTCACAACGCCTTCGTATTCTGTAGCGTATTCGGTACCGCCGTTATTTTCCCCAAATTCCATGTCTACTTCCAGTTTACCGTTTTCATCGCCAAACAACAATACGTTGAGGGCTTTTTGTGGTATGTTGGAAATAGGGGCTGTTAAGGAAAATTTATACTTTTTGGCGAGTTGCTGTACCTGTTTAAAAGTAAAGGTATCGCGGGCCTCGCCCAGTGGTTTCAGGCCGCCATCGGTGATGGATACGTTGTAATCAGGGATTACTTCGTCCATATCTATCTGGTAAATGGTGCCCAGTCCTTTACAGCGGGGGCAGGCGCCGTAGGGCGAGTTAAAGGAGAAGGTGTTCGGGCTGGGCTCTTCATAGGAAAGGCCGGTATCTTCACACATCAGCTGTTTACTGTACTGGCTCACTTTATTGGTATCGTGATCCATAATAAACAGCAGTCCTTTTCCCATGGTGAGCGCTTTCTGCACGCTCTGGCTGATCCGGGTACGGGCGTCTTCCTGTACCTGGATGCGGTCTATTACCAGTTCTATATCGTGGATCTTGTAGCGATCCACCTGCATCCTTTCTTTCAGGTCTTCTATTTCCCCGTCGATCCGCACTTTGAGATAACCTTGTTTGCGTACCTGTTCAAACAGTTCCCGGTAATGGCCTTTTCGTCCGCGTATGAGGGGGGCGAGGATAACCAGTTTTTTATTTTTATAGTGTTTGAAAAGATGCGCCAGTATTTCCTCTTCGGAGAAGCGGGTCATTGGTTTGTTGGTATTGTAGGAGTAGGCGGTTCCGGCGCGTGCATAGAGCAGGCGGAGGAAATCGTATATCTCCGTGATAGTGCCAACAGTAGACCGGGGATTTTTATTCGTTGTTTTCTGTTCTATAGAAATAACGGGGGAAAGCCCGGTGATCTTATCTACATCGGGCCTTTCCATATCGCCGATAAACTGGCGGGCATAAGCGGAAAAGCTTTCCATGTAACGGCGTTGTCCTTCTGCATAAATGGTATCAAATGCCAGTGATGATTTCCCACTGCCACTGATGCCGGTAATTACTACCAGTTCGTTTTTGGGCAACTGCAGATCCAGGTTTTTCAGGTTATGCTCCCGGGCGCCAAAGATGGCTATTTGTTCATCTGCCGGGGCTTGCGCTACGGAAGTCTCGGGTACATTCTCTTTTTTCTTTGCCATAATATTAAACTACTAAGCTACGGCATAATTGC
>NZ_DATMTE010000722.1:0-4290 GCF_035564935.1 Chitinophaga sp.
AGGAATAGTTTTTTATCAGTAAGCTGGTTGAATGCCGGCAGGCTTATCTGCACAATAACGATGGCTGCAATTCCTGCCAGGAATGCCAGGAAAACCGATTCCCCGATGAACTGGCTGATCAGGGAGCTTTTCAGGGCGCCCACTGATTTCCGGATCCCCACTTCTTTCGCGCGTTTTTCACTCCGGGCGGTGCTCAGGTTCATGAAATTAATACAGGCGATCAATAATATAAATCCGGCAATGATGCTAAACAGGTGAATAAAGGTGCTGCGTCCCCCGTTGTCTTCCACACCGTTGCTGAAGCTGGAATACAGGCGCCAGCGGCTGAGTGGGTAAAGGGACAGTTCCCATTTCATGGTTTTGGCTTCATCATCGTATCGCTGTTTGAGATTTTTTATTTTAGCCTCCACTGCTGCATAACTGGTATTGGGCTTTAACAATACATAGGTGGGTGTGCTGTTGTCGTGCCAGCCCAGGTCTGTTCTTTCCCTGTTTTTTGTATAGGACCGGGGCAGCAGGTAATCGAAATTAAATCTTGAATTAGCAGGAAGATCTTCCAGCACACCGGTAACCGTAAAATTATCTTTATTATCAACTTTTACAATTTTACCTATGGCATCTTCATTGCCGAATAATATGGCGGCTGTTTTTGCGGTGAGTACCATCGAGTGCGGGTTGTTCAGCGCGGTGGCCGGATCGCCTTTCAGCATCGGGAAGGTGAATATCTGCAGGAAGCCGGTATCCACCATATTGGCCGATTTCATTACTTTTTTATCACCTGCCGTAAGCAGATAATTATCATAGGTTACCCTGACGGCACGTTCCACTTCGGGCAGGTCTTTTTCCACAGTGCCGGCCACCAACGAGGAAACGCTGTTCCAGCTGTGGATTTCACCATCCATAGGTACATGGTTCCATATTTCATAGATCCTGTCTTTATTTTGATGGAACTGATCGTAACTCACCTCGTCCTGTATCCACAGCAGGATAAGTATGGTGGCCGCCATGCCAATGGCCAGGCCGGTAATATTGATGAAGGAAAACCCTTTATTGCGTAATAGGTTCCTGTAAGCTACTTTGAAGAAATTCCTGATCATAATACCTGGTTGAAAAATAAAGGCGGAGTTTGAACCGGTTGTACTCAAACAGGATGCCTGATCCCCAGATGATTGATTTACAAGGTTATACCGCTATTTATGAAAACAAAGTTGTTCACTTTCAGTACAGCCACCTGTCCGTTTTTGATACACCCGGTTCACCTCCTGAACAATGCTGCATACATATGCCCGGACCCGTATAACGAAGGTATTTCATTTAGCCTGCCGGCAGATGTAAACCCTGCTTCATGGAACAGCGTTTTTAACGCCTGGAAAGGTACCGGGTAGGGCACCCAGGGATTGGCCCGGGATGTTTCATATTCTACAATAAGGAAAACGCCATCCGGTTGCAGGTGCCGGGCTATTTTATCAATGAACGCCGGTTTCCGGGGTACGTAGTGCAGGGAATTGGCCATCAGAATGCCATTCAGCTCTGATACCGGTAAATCATCTTCCAGGAAATCCAGTTGCCCGGGCTTTATAATCACCTGGCGAGGGTTAGGAAGGCCGGCTAACCTTGGCCGCTCTTTATCGAACGCATAAATAGTACTGCCCGTTTCCAGCAGATGGGCCAGGGCGTAGGTGAAAGTGCCCGTACCACATCCCAGGTCGGCCCAAACCGTTGGAGCGCCCGCATGGGCGGGTGTATGCCTTATCAGCGCAATGGCGTCTTCTATATCCATGGGGGTAAATGTAGGGATTTGTGACAGCTGTGCAAAGCACTGGTAGTTTATGCTATCGCCGCGCCTCCGGGTAAAGGGGCGCCACGCCTGTACACGGGCCATGGCAGCGTGTTCCCGGGTATAGTATTTAACTGCCTGGATATAAAAACAGGTTTACATATACATAACCCTTATCTAAAAGGAAAGGGTTATATAACACTTACCTAAAGCTTATATAAGGCTTATATATGGCTTATCTCTGGAAGGCCCTGCCGGGGGAGCCCTGGCACACGCATCCGGAAGACAGTTACCTTTTTCTAAACTATTGTCCCGTTCATTTTTCCCCTCCCTGCGTATTAATCCCTACTTTTGCTGCTGGTAATGAAAAATGAACTGGCATGAAGACTTATATAGGATTATTTATAATAACGGTACTGGCGGCATGCGCGGGTAACAGCGGTCATGAAACCCCTGCACAGGGCGATTCTTCCATGGCGGCAACCCAGGAAGAAGTGCAGTACGATACTTCCCTGGTGATCAACAGGCGCGATCCGGTATGCAGGATGCCCATCAGGGCTGGGATCTACGATACTGCCCATATCAAGGGTGTTGTAATCGGGTTTTGCTCTACCGCGTGTAAGGATAGCTTCTTACTAAATCCTGCGGCATATACGCTTATCACAAAATCGGGTTATACACCTGGCACGAAGTAATAATGAAAAAGATCCTCCTGCTCGCATTACTGGTGTCCGCATGTAACCAATCCGGAAAAAGGCTGCCCATCCTGGGAGAGCCGGATATCATTGCGCGTGAGCAGAACGGGAAAACGGTGCACGACACCATTTATCCCGTGGTACCGCCTTTTTCGTTTACGGACCAGGACAGTCTCCCGGTAAATGAGCAATCATTTGCGGGGAAGATCTATGTGGCGGATTTTATTTTCCTGTCGTGCCCGAACATCTGCCCGGTAATGACTGCCGAAATGAAGAAAGTATACAACGCCTTCAAAGCAAATGACAGCGTCCTTTTCCTGTCGCACACCATTGACCCGGACGATGATTCCATTCCCCGCCTGAAGGCATATGCCGGCAGCCAGGAAGTTAGCGGCCCCAAATGGCGGTTTGTGACCGGTAACCAGGATACAGTATACCGCCTGGCGGAGAAAGGATATTTCTCCACGGCTTATAAAGACAGCACCGCCCCCGGCGGGTTTGTTCACAGCGGGGGACTGCTGCTGGTGGATAAAGCCCGGCACATACGCGGCGTATATAACGGCACAGACCCTAAGGAAACCACCCGGCTTATAAACGATATAAACATCTTACTAAAAGAAAATTGAAAAGGATACTATCCATATGGCTTTTGTGTGTAATGCTTTTGCAAAGCACCGGCAACTGCTGGATAGTAGCCGCATTTTATCTTAACAGGAATTATATCGCTTCGGAACTTTGTATCAACCGGTTTGATCTTATTCCTGTGTGTAAAGGCTCCTGCTTCCTCGACAAAAAAATAAAGGAAAACGATAAACAACAGGAAGGCAATACCGCCAGCCGGTTGAAAGAAATTACCCTGTTTTGCCAGCCCTTTGATCTTCCCCAGGCAAAACCGGTATCTCCCGGAATTATCATCACGTTCTGTGATTATCATTCACCTTACTTCCCCCAGCTGCTTACCAGGCAGATATTCCGCCCGCCCGCCGCAATGGCTTAACCAGTCACTATTGCATTAAACATCATTAAGCTATTACATGCGTATGAAATCCGGCGAAATCGCTGTGTTATCTGCTGACATGTTTGACACCGGTAATGATTTTTTCTGGATAGGCAGCCCGGGATGCATCCCCGATAAATACCCGCTGCTGGAACAGCCTCACAGGCAACTGTTCTATATGCTGCTGTGCATTGAAAGTGCAGAAGGCAGTGCGGTAATAGATGGTGTTACCATCCCGCTGGACCATCCGAAAATCATTTGTGTAAAACCTGGCAGCATATGCAGCATACATATTAACCGCCATGCCCGCGGTCACATGATCTGCTTTACAGAAGGGTTTTTCTCCCTGAGATATAACAACAATGTATTGCTCAACTTTTCTTTCCTGAATAAGGAAAATGTGCATGAGGTATGCCTGGACGCCACTAAAGCAACGGAGTGGAATCATATCACCCGCTTTATGGAACAGGAATTTTATCAGCGCCGGAAAGGCGCCGCTAACGTGTTGCGGTCTTATCTCAATATCCTGCTCTGTAACCTGGAGCGGCTATTTAACCCGGTGGAAGGAACAGAGCGGAAAAACAATAAGGAAGAAAAACTGCGGCAGTTCAAACTGCTGCTGGACGGGCATTTCATTGAACATAAAACGCCCTCCTTTTATGCAGGGCAGCTGAACATCACCACCAACTACCTGAACAAATTGTGCAGGGAATACAACGGGTTGTCGAGCGGAGCGCTGATCCGCAAACGGATCACACTGGAAGCACAGCGCCTGCTGCATTACACGGGACTGTCGGTAGCGGAGGTAGCCAAGGAACTTG
>NZ_DATMTE010000723.1:0-13329 GCF_035564935.1 Chitinophaga sp.
GTTATTTTGCATTGGCTTCCAGCGCCTGCGCAGTGGCTGCGTAACTCAGCTTTCTCACATACGCTTCTGTCCAAAGCCCGATTGGCTCACCCGCCCGCCAGGAAGAATTTGCCCGGCTGTCTAAAGGGCTCCAGATCGTGATACCGTAACGCTGTTTTGCAGGAATGAGCTCAAAATATTTATCGATTACATACTTGTACATATCGGCCTGCGCTTTGTAATGCTCCGCACCCGCCTCTGGTGTTTTTACGCCCACACCTATATCCAGTTCAGACACTTTGATCAGTTTTCCCGTAGCTGCCAGCAATTTAAACATCTCTGCAATATTCTCCATACTGGTACTGGTGCTGATATGCATTTGCGTACCAATACCATCCACTTTGGCGCCTTTGCTTTCTATGTAATTCACATAGGCGATCAGGCCACGGCATTTATCGAGACTGTATTCAAGATTGTAGTCGTTGATAAAATGAATATCGCTGGCGTTACCGTATTGACTGGACATTTTAAATGCGGTTACTGCATAATCCTTGCCCAGGTAATCCTGCCAGAAAAACTCATCCGCCGCTATATTGGGTCTGCCTGCCGCTGTTTTCAACTCATAAGGATTACCATCATCCATAGGCTCATTTACCACGTCCCAGGCCTTTACCGTTGACTTTCCCACGCCTACTATGCCACTCATCCATTTATCAAGCGCTGCTGTGAGGAGGTATTTTTTTTCTGCGGCTGTTTTCTCCACGATGGTAGTGGCGCCACCGGTGGCTTTTGTATTTTTTAACACCACATCATCGATATAAACGGTGCCGGCAAATTCACCGTAACTGAAAATCAACCGTGTCCTGTCGGCTGCAGTTGCGGTGGTGGCTATGGTTACCTGTTTCCATTCGGTGCTAACCGCTACCTGTCCATATCCGTTGGAGGAATAGTCGGCGCTTTGGAGTTCCGGGCGGATGATTCCGGCAGCAGTTCCTTTCACCCAGAAACTCAACTCATAGGTTTCCCCGTTATCCAATGGAGCTGCAAAGCTATAACTGGTTTGCACATCCCAGTAGTTGGCGGCCTTTGCGGGATTGGTTACGTAAAATGCCTTGCCTTTGTTGCCAACGCCCATGCCATCGGCTGTAATACCGCGGACGGAGCTACCGCCCCAGCCTCCCCAGCCGCTCCCGGATTCAAAATCACCATTGCTTACAAGATTGCTGATCACGGGCGTACCCTGGGTATCGTATACGTATAAGTTGTTGATGTCGATATAATACGTCACCCCGGCTTTGTATCCCAGGTCAAAATGCAGCCTGATATGATCACCGGAAAAATCATCCGTGGTAAAGCGGATCTCCTTCCACGAAATCCCGGTGGTAAAGGTGGGAGAAGGCGTTCCTGATTTGGTCCAGTCTGCCGAAGGCGTATTGTTATTCAATCCTTCAAAAGAGATCCTTCCTTCCCCGGCCGCATCAGATCTGATATACATCACTACTTCATACTTATGCGTTTTATTGACAGCCACGCCCGGCGTCACTAATTGCAGGTCGGCAGCGGCAGACGAGCTTCCATTAGCCACCAGTTTAATGGCATTGTTCCCGGCTCCCATGCCCTCGCCATCTGCTATGGAAATACCGGCTCCGGGATGCGGTAAGCTCCAGCCGGTAAAGCTTTTATCTTTCAACCCTGCAAGGTTCAGGTCATTGGGGTAAGCGGGAGATGTTACCAGCAAAGGACTGAGCAGCCCCTTCAGGTAAGCGGCATTTTGGTTGGCATGCCACATGAGGGTATGACCGTATACCTGCATTCCTGATTCACCCGCCGTTTGAAGCAATGAGCTTACTTTCGCCAGGTCTAAACTGCCATCGGCTTTCACGATGGCGCCATGTTTCATTTCGTAGCCCAGCACAATTTCATCGAAATTCCGGTTGGCTAGCCGGTACATGACTCCTTTATCGAGATACTCCTGTAATCCCAGCGCCACCCCCCATTTAAACCCGGGGTTGGTAACCCGGTTAATATAACTTTTCAGTGCTGGGTAAGCATCTATGTCTTCCTGCGCCGCAATACTTCCGGGTTTATCTACATTAAAATCAAGCGCCTTGTATTTATTGCAGGAAGTAATAATAACAAACCCGATAAAACTGATGGCTATTTTATAAAGTTGATTCATAAAAATTACTTTAATGATTATTTACTTACCGGCGTAAAAGTTTCCATAGTTACCGCCCTGTCTCTTAATACCAGCGTGTCTGATGTAGATACCTGCATACCAGCCACCGTTACCTGGTAATCGAGATAAAGCGCATCGCGGTCCTTGCTGCCCCAGCTGTTCTTTTCTCCCCTTTTTACAAAGCGGCCATTTCCGGTAGCCGTAAAACCGCCGCTGCCAGCGGAAATGCTGCATTTGTCCTGGTCGTCGAATGTAAGCAGCAACGTACAATAAACATTAACGCCATCCTTATCTTTATACACTACGGGAAATTCCAGTTCCTTCACCGAGCGGGTGTTTAATTTATTGACCTCGTCGGACTCCACATATTCTTTATGCCTTACAATCGTCTGGTTTACATTTCCCGACACTATATCTTTTCCCCTGCGCAAATAGTTCCCATGCCAGGTGTTCACGTATTTCACGGCATAAAGGATAAAGTCTTTTCCGCTCAATATGGAGTCTGCACCTGATTTATCCGTCATACGCAGCGGGATCACATAAGTATTCCTGATCGCTTTGGGATCATTGAAGAAAGCATCCGTAAGCTGTACTTCCACTCCTCCTGCAAGCGTGCCTTCCGGGATCACGATCTCATTGGCGGCAAGTGAGTAATAATTAGCGGGCATCGGCTGTATCTCCTCTTTCCCTGCGCCAAACAGCAACCCATTCCCCAGCAGGGAATTATCTACCCTGATCCCGATATGCAGGTCCTTTTTAGTGTAATAAACGCCTCCCGTGGTGGCCATGATCTTACATTTGCGCTGGTTATCCAACTCTGTGCTGAACACATCTTCACCGAAAGTAATGGTACGCACGGGATACTGGTACGCGAAATACACCGTCTGGTATTCATAATCCGGGAAGGTTACCTCTTTGTTGCATGCTGCCAATACAAGGAGCAGCATGATGGGTATTAAAAACTTTTTCATCTTCATTAATTTCAAAAATCAGGGAAAATTATTTCGTCATAAAGCGTATCCTGTTAGCGCCAGCCTTTATTCTGTTCCAGGGATCCGAACTTTAGTATTTCGCCGTAAGGAATGGGGCCATAGATCATGAACGGCTGGAACTGCCGGCTTTCCACGTTTACAACGGAATAGTTATTATTCCGTATGCTCACGCCTTTGGCGGTTTCGCTAAGATTAGCATTCCAGCGGCGGAGATCCCAGAAGCGGAAGCCTTCAAAGCACAGCTCAATTCTCCGTTCATTCCTGATCAGCGCCCTCATTTGTTCCTTGCTGCCTCTGCTTTCTTCCAGGAAAGGATCGCCGTTGGCAGTGCCTACACCGGCTCTTGTGCGGATAGCTTTAATAACATCATACGCGGAGAAACTGTAAGCGCCGGCCCCTGTTGGTCCCCAGGCTTCATTCGCAGCTTCTGCGTAATTGAGAAAAATTTCGGTATACCGGATATGCGGTTTATAATGCCGTTGATTGTTTGCAGCGTTAGGATTAAGATTTACATCCTGGCGCAACAGCTTGCGCAGGTAGTAGCCGGTACGTGTAGAAGTTTCCACTTTGTTCAGTGCATCGTTGGTAAGCCCGTCTGCCGCCGTATTGATCAGTGAATTATTTGGCCCTGCTGTACCGCCATTCACTAAAATGAACATACGCAACCGGGGATCCCGGCCTGCATAAGGATTGGCAGCATCGTATCCGCTGGCGGCATCGGTAATAGGAAGACCGTTGGCCATCGGGAAGGCATCAACGAGATTTTGTGTAGGATTAATACGGCCGTTACCAAACAAACTGGGTGGAAAATTGGCCTGTTCCAGGTCGCGGTTATCGCCATAATTATTTCTCCAGAGTATTTCAGCAGGATTGGCTCCATCGGCCAGCCCGGCAATTTCTGAAGCGTTTGAATACCAGGTAAGTCCATTGGCCGATAAAGCGCTTATGCCGCCTTTCAGGGCAATTACTTCCCCCGCATAGTTGGCAGCGTCTGCCCAGGTGGTGGTGCTGCCGCTGCTGAAAGCCGGGCTTGCCGCCAGCAATGCCGCCTTTGAGCGGATGGCTTTTGCAATACGGCCGGTGAGGAATCCGCGGAAAGCAGAACCAAAGGCGCGGTCGTACTGCTCCTTGGTAACAGTGCCATACTTTGGAGGAATAAGCGAGGCGTTGGCAATATTCTCATAGTCCGTTGGCAGCAACTGGTCGGCCTGCGCCAGGTCGCTGTAGATCTGTTTCATACAAGCATCAAAATTGCTTCTTGGATTGTTGAAACCGGAATTGGTTCCCTGTACTTCAAGGTTAAGCGGCACACCGAGTATAGTGGAGCTTTCCGACATGCCGGCATGAGCCTGCAGCAGGTGATAATAGAAAAGGGCACGCAGGCCGCAGGCTTCTCCCTTTATCCGCATGGCGAACAATTTGCTCACCACCGGGTCTGCCGCCCATTTCACGGTGTCCACATCCCGCAGCGTAATATTGAGATACTGGATAGCGGCATATGCATTGGTCCACTGGTTAAGCGGGTTATTGTTTGCTGTCCATTGCCCGTTGGCGATTTTCAGGAACGAATTGTTCTGGTCATTGGTAACGGCATCGTCTGTTGCCACATCATTAAACGACCATGAATTTGTTGGGATGCGGTTATAACCATTCAGCAACACGCCAAACGGCAGCCCTGCATTATTGGCTGTATAATTCCCCAGCTCCTGGTTATTCTCTATTTCCGGCGTCAGCAGGTCTTTACAGCCGGTAAGCAATAAAATAGATGCCAGGAAAATAATGATATTTCTTTTCATAAAGTGAAAACTTGATTGGATGAAAAACAGGAATCAGAACATTGCTTTTACACCAAGGTTATATAAGCGGGTTTGTGGCGCACTGCCAATATTCATCTCCATCAGTTTACGTTCAGCAGCAACCGTGAGCAAATTGAAGCCGCTCACATATACGCCCATCTCCTGCACAATTTTTTTATTGCCAATCAGGCCGCTCATATCATAAGAGATCTGCACTTTAGCCAGGTCGATACGATTGGCCTTGTACAACCAGAAATCCGAATTGCGGAAGTTGTTGTCGCTGTTGAAGGTGGTTAAACGCGGGTACTTCGCCGACTGCGCCGTTTCGGGCGTCCAGCGGTCCCTTACCACTTCCGAATATTTGTCTTCCCCATCTACCCAAAACCAGGAGCTATTCTTCATTCCATAGGAACCGAACCGGCCCTGGGCCAGCGCAAAGAAAGAGAGGTTCTTCCACCGGAGGCTTACGTTTACTCCCAGCGTAAGAGGTGAGCCAAACCAGCCCCCACGGCCCAGGTATACTTCATCGCGGGAATCAATAATGCCATCTCCATTCTGATCTTTATACTTAATATCACCTGGTTTTACCTGGCCGAAAGTTTGGGCGGGTGAATTTTTGATATCATCTGCATCGCGGAAAAATCCCTGGTGCTGCAGTCCCCATATCGCATCCAATGGCTTACCCTGCCTGTACTGGTAATTATCTTCATACACCTCCGCGCGTTTGGTAGCCGTGGTTTTATACCAGGTACCCACCAACCCGATGGAATAATTAATGGCCGATAACTTTTTGTTCAAACTGAGGTTGAAATCAACGCCCACCCGTTTGTCGTCATTATAATTTATATAGGGAATAAAGGAAGATACCGGCCAGCCTGTTGTGAACCAGGAAGGAAACAACACATTGGGCTGGATGATGTTACCCGTGATCCTGTTCACAAAAAAATTACCATTCAGTTTTACCAGTTCGTGGAAGAAAGATCCCTCCAAACCTATACTGATCTCTTCCCTTTTGGGGAACCGCATACCAGGATTAGCGCCCCGCCTGGATTCTGTGGCCTGTACACCGGTACCATCTTTCCAGCCAAACCAGCTACCCAGTGTGGTATAAACTCCCTGGTACAGGTAGTAGGATGCAATATCCAGGTCGGTATGCAGTACGCCTGCGCCGGCAGTTAAACGCAGGTCATCCACTCCGCGTACACCACGCATAAAAGGCTCGTTACTGAGCCGCCAGCCCAGCGACACCGTTGGTGAGAATGCTGTCCGGTTCCCTTCCGGCAGTTTCGCGCTGTGTACCACGGCGCCGCTGAAATCGATGTAGTAGGTATGATCAAGATTGTAGCCCAGCTGTAAACCTAAATTGGCATTGCTGGTACGATGATACACGGCCGATTCGGATTGCTGGAACCCGTTCACCAGTAACACGGCAGAAAGATGATGCCTGTTGTTAATGGAATTGACATAATTGAACTGACCCGTAGCGGCAATGGTTTGGCGATACCAGCTGTTACTTACATTCTGTACGCCGGAAGTAGCGTCCTGGCCGTATTGCGTAAGACTACTGATCAGGTCTGCCCCGGAATAATTATTCCAGGTGGGCGCATACACGGCGTAGGCGTTATTGAAGGCCAGGTTATAGGAAGTGTTGTAATCAACCGCAAACGTAGACCGGAAAGAAAGACCTTTCAGTACATTCCGCAGGTCTGCATTCACGCCTGTATTGAACTGGAACTGCCTGCTGATATACTTGTTATTTCCCCCGGCATAAATAGCAGCAAAAGGATTTGTTTGATCAAGCTGCGTTCCGCCCAGCAAATATTTCCCATCAATAATATGATTACTGTTCTTCACAAATACACCAGACGCTTCATCGGTTGCTTCAATCATATCCAGCGGAATGAGCGGCGCAAAACGATGCGGGCGTAAGGTAGCCGCGCTTTCCCAATAGTTGGTATTTACTCCTTTTCCTGTATAAAAAATGGCAGTAGCATCTACATTACAGGAAATATATTGATTGAGATTAACATCCACATTGCCGCGCAAATTAAAACGATCGGACGTGCCGTTGTTCACCGCCTCGCCGAAGTTGAGCAGCGATCCGGAGGTCTGGTAACCAATATTGGTGTAATAACGTGCCTTATCGTTTCCCCCGGATATTTCCGCTGTTACATCATAGCGGCCAAAGGAGTTTTTGAGATAGTCTCCGGAGTAATAATCCACATTGGGATACCTGAATGGATTTTTACCGGAGGCATACTGGTAAATGGTTTCAGGACTATACAATTCAGCCAGCCCGTCGTTGCGGCGCGCTTCATTGTAAAGCGTCATATACTCCGCCGATCCGAGGTAGTGAGGATATGCTTTGGGAACATTGGTACCGGCATTGGCCCTTATATTAATGCGCTGGTTGCCTGGTTTACCTCTTTTGGTGGTAATATAAACCACTCCTTTTGCGGCCCGGCTGCCATAAAGCGCCACTGCATTCACTCCTTTGAGAAAAGAGATCTGTTCTATTTCCGTGGGCAATACGTTACCTGCCTCGCGGGGTACTCCATCGATGATGAGCAGGTAACTGCCCATGCCCCACATGCTGTTTCCATTAAACCCGTTTATCCAGCCATCCATATTTTCAAGGCTGTAGGTCATATAGTTGAGGTTCATTTGCGATGCCACATCTACTACCGAAATGTCTCCCGGCAAGTCTTTTTTATCCAGCTTCCGGAAGGCCACCTGCACCTTATTGTTTTCAGGGATAACGGTTTTTGCCGTGGTATCCTGTGCCTGTGAAACCGGCGCCAGGCCCATCAGCGCTACAGCCGCTATTAATGCTTTTATCTGGTTCATGAATTTTTGAGATTTACAGTAAACGATACCTATAAAGCCTGTACGTTGTTACCAACCCGGGTTTTGCGAAAATTCCAGGTACATATTGGCATCTGAATTTTTCAATGGCAGCCAGTAGTGTTTTTCTGAATACCTGCGTTCCAGGATAACGGCCTCGCGTAAATTGAGTACCCGGTTGTTCTTCGGGTCTGTAGTACTGAAAGATGGGGACCGGTCAAACTCCACGGATTTTTTCAACGTATACGGACTTTGTATCAGCAACATCCATCTTCTCAGGTCGTTGAAACGATGGCCTTCAAAGGAAAGCTCCACGGCCCTTTCGCGCCGTACTTCGCTCATGAAACCATCGAGGGAGGTAGTGAAGCGGGCAGCCACATGTCCTGCGCCGGCCCGGTCGCGGATCACATTAATGGCATCTAAGGCCGTTTTGCTATAGTTGTTCGATTTGCCGGTGGCAACGCCATAGCCCTGGGCGGCAGCTTCTGCATACATTAAATACACATCTGCCAGGCGCATATAAGGGAGATGGATATTCAGCGCCTTGTCATAGGTCCAGCCATTATCAAACCGGTTGGCGGTTATCGGAATAAATTTATAGAGAAGATAACCGGAGCGGCTGCCGCTGCTGATGTCGCGGTATGTTCCCCCGGTATACAGGTTGGCATAGCGGTTTCTTTCATCGGTGGTTGCGCCCTGTATACATTTCACCCCATCAAAAACGATATCGTTGTAGAAACGCGGATCCCTGCCCCTCCAGGGATAAGCCGGATCATATCCTGATTCCGGGTCCGCCTGCGTGATATCCCTGATGGGCAGACCATTGGCCATACCATAATAATCTACATAATTAGCGGTAGGCACAAAAGTGATGGCTTCTTCTGTTAGTGAAGCCGGGCCATATTGCTTGGCGGTGCCATAAGTAGATCCGTGCGCGCCATAATAGGGACTGCGGAAAATAGCTTCGGTGCTGCCGGGCATTAACCAGTTCTGGCCGGTACTATAAAAGTTGGTATAGTACTTTGAAAATTCCACCAGGCTGTAAGGCGCATCCCCCGATTCACACAATTGCAGCAGCTCACCCAATGCTTCTGCGGCTTTTTTGCAATACTCCTGGTGATAGGTTTTGTTGCCGGTTGATACGTAGTTCATCAACGGGCTGCCAGCCCACAAATAGTTTTTGCCAAGGTAGCCCAGTGCCATAATTTTATTGATGCGCAACTGGTTTTTTCCCAGCGTTCTTTTACCTGCTGTGGTATTGTCCCAGTTCACCGGCAACAGGTTGGCCGCCTCCCTGAAATCAGCCGCAGCTTTATCTGCACATTCATTGTATTTAAGGCGGGGTAGGGTGAGTTTCTGATCGCCCGGCAATACTTTATCAATGTAAGGCAGCCCGCCAAAATACTGGATGAACATAAAGTGGAACCATCCCCTGAAAAACAACAGCTGCCCTTTGATCAGGTCTTTCTCTTCTTGCGTGGCGTTGGTTAGCTTATCAATATTCTCCAGGCCCATATTGGCTTTACGGATACCATACCATCCAAGTTTCCACATCGATTTTGTAAAACGGTCGTCGTTGGTATTGGTGTTGTTCCGGTCCATCCAGCCTGCCTGCCAACCATCAAACTCCGACTGCCAGCCCCAGAAATCGCCGTTATCGATCTTTATTATAAAATGAAAATCACGGGCGGTGGACTGTATCTCATCTTCTCCCCAGTTCCAGGAATTAGTCCAGTAGGCATTGGTAAAATCAGGTATGCAATGATATAATTCTTCAGTAAATCCCTGGAAGCTGATAAAATTACTGAATGCATTGTCGGCCGATACGATAGATTGTGGTTCCTTATCCAGGAACTTCTTACAGGATGCAAGGCCCAGGGTCATCATCACACCCGCAGTGGCAAGTAATAGCTTTGTATATTTATTCATAAAATACCTGTTTAGAAAGTAAAATTGGCGCCGAGGTTGTAACGCTTCACGGTAGGATAAGCACCCTGGGATGCCCAGCCGGTACCTGCAAAATTTGATTCACGGTCGTCCGGCATCTTGCTCCAGGCTGCCAGGTTATTACCGTTGAGATATACTCTCAGCGATTCAAGACCGGCCCGCTTTACAAATCCTTTATCAAGCGTGTAAGCAATTTCAGCGTTCTTTAACCGCAGGTAGGAACCATCGTACATATATTGCGTACCCCTGTAATAACCTGCGGGGGTCGATAACCACCGTGGCATTGGCACATCGGCATTGGTATTGTTCTTCGACCAGTAGCTGCCTTCATCATAAACGGTGTGTCCCTGGGAACCAAGAGTGTTGAATACCACCTGCCGGGTTACGTTATTCACCCCGTAGAATTGTACAAAAGCACTCAGCCCTTTCCAGTCTATCCCAAACGTGGCATTGTAAGTATTGGTAGGCCATCCGCTGTGCCCGTAAGGAATGTTATCCCTTGCATCGATCACGCCGTCGCCGTTATAATCAACGATATAATAGTTGCCTGGCAGCTTCTGGTTGTCGTTGGTATTGTGAATGGTGCTGCCATAAAGCTCGTCCCATGTATTGTAGTAGCCCTGGCTCACGTAAGAATACGCCTGGCCTATCTGCATTCCTTCCGACTTCTGGTAAGCCGGCAACAATTGGGGATTATCTGCTTCGATGATCTTATTCTTCGTATGGGTCATGTTCAGATCAGACCAGAGCCGGAGTTTTTTTGAGAACGGGTAGCTGAAATGCAGCTCCAGTTCATACCCGCGTGATGTTACCCTGCCAAGATTAGCCACCGGAGGCGTGGTGCCGTAATAGGAAGGAACGGACGCCCTGTTGGCAAGCAATATTTTGGAACGCTTATCTTCAAAAAAGTCCACCTTACCTTTTATGAATCCTTTGAATAATTCAAAATCGGCGCCCGCATTAATTTTCTCCGCCTGTTCCCATTGCACATTCGGGTTTCCCACAGTGGATTCACGATACCAGTTGAACGGGCTTTGCTCGGCGGCTTCACCGGTGGTTCCTAACCGCGCCTGTCCGCCATATCCCCACTCTGTGAGATACAGAAAGCGGCCGGCTACATTGTCGAAACCCGTTTGCCCGTACGAGGCGCGGAACTTCAACAGGTCCAGGAATTTTATATTTTCCATGAAACGCTCATTCGATGCAATCCAGTTCACACCACCGGAAGAGAAGAAAGCAAACCGGTAATCAGGCGCAAATTTTTCCGAACCGTTATATGCGCCATTGTATTCAATGGTATATTTATTCTTATAAGTATAGGTAGCGCGGAATACCCAATCTTCCCGGTACGAGGGTATCATACTGCCACTGGCGGTAATGTTGCGGTTCATGAGTCCCATGGCTGTTACCTGGTGTTGCTCCGCAATGGTTTTTGCGTAATTCAGCTGCAACTGGTAGAACAGCCTCCGCTGGTTATCGGTAACGGCGCCGGCTGCGGGCGACCACTTGATGCCTTCCTGGAAATCGAAATTGGTTACCCCGTCGAAAGCGCTTTTATAAAATACATTTCCCGTGGCGGGGTCTATCCATTTGCGTTGTACATCGTGGTAAAGGTCATTCACTCCCCTGTCGCTTTCAATGAAAGTATTGTCCATTGAAATGGTACCGCTGAACTTCAGTCCGTCAACAAGCATATCCAGGTTCTGTTCTACCGAAAAGTCGGTAGTGATACGCGTGGTCGTCTGGTATTGAATACCACCTACTGCGAGGCTCCTGGCCGAGTTTTCCGCGCGGCCTTCATTGGGTGCATAGTAACCCCAGGAACCATCTGCGTATACCGGCAGAAATACATCGGGCGCTGTGGTATAAGCATCTATCCAGGAGCCGTACTGGTTACCCGAAAATCCCCAGGGGCTTTTCCGCACGCCATAGGATCCTGAAAGGTTTACCTTAAAGAGTGTAGAGGGTGTTAATTGAAAATCGAGGTTAGAGCGGGCATTTAATCTGGTAAAGCCAAAACCGGGTTTGTAACCACGACTGTTGTCATAGATCTTAAAAAGATCACCTTCATGCAGGAAATCCGCGCTGGTGAAATATTTTACGAAACGGGTACCGCCACTGATATTCAGGTTGGCGTTTTGTGACGTGGCGTAATCCTTAAATAAGGTTTTGGCCCAGTCTACATTCGGATAACGTTCCGCTTCCTCCAGGCTGGCCGGAAAGCGGTATTTGTTCAAAATGGCCTGTGGATAATAATTGTTCCATCCTTCCGGTTTTAGCGCCAGTTCATACTCTATAGCCTCATTAACGGTCCGCAATGCGTCGTACGAATCCGCTTTTCCCGGCAATTTGGAAGGCGCTTTCACCACATTATTCACCGTAGCCCGGATAGATGCTTTACCCAGTTTTCCCCTTTTAGTGGTGATAAGGATAACGCCATTGGCACCGCGTGAGCCAAATACGGCGGTTGCCGACGCATCTTTCAAAACGGTGACGGTTTCTACAGAGCCTATATCCACGCTGGACATTGGCCGTTCTACCCCATCTACCAATATTAAAGGACTGCTGTTATTCCAGGTACTAAGGCCGCGGATGATCAGTTGAGGATCTTCTTCACCGGGCAAACCGGTGCTTTGAGCCGTGATAAGACCCGGTACGTTCCCGGTTAATGCAGCGCCGATATTTGATACGCCGCCGGCCCGTTCCAGGGTTTTACCATTGGTTTGTGAAACTGCGGCTACCACGCTTTCTCTTTTCTGGCGTCCATAACCCACTATTACTACATCCTCCAAACCAACCACATTGTCTTTCAGCGTAACCGCAATATTCGATTGGTCACGGATATTCACTTCCTGCGGCACTTTTCCTATGTAGGTGAAAACAAGCACCTGTTTACCTGCAGGAACACGGATAAAGAACCGGCCGTCATTACCCGTGCTGGTGCTGATCCGGGTTTCTTTTACCACTACGGTGGTACCGGGTATGGGCGTCTTTTTTTCATCCTGTACCACGCCCTGCACCACCCGTGTATCCTGGGCCAGTAGTGAAGAAGAGGTAAGCGTAACCGACAGCATTACTGCTGCCATACCAAGCCATTTGCATGACTTTCGCGAAAGAATCATTTTTAACATGGAACAAAAAATATTTAATGTTAGGGCAATGAAGGGCTATGACAGCCGGTTCAGGCTATCATACCGGAATACCCGGCGGGAACAATGAGATACGATAAAAGGCCGGACCTCTACAGTTGCGGTCGGATGCTACACTTTAATTGATGGAGCTGAAAATGATTGCCGGGACGTGGTAACCCGGGGGATATTCAAGTTTCATAAGTAATTATTTAGTGTTAAATAGACAATTATTCATAACGTCAGAACGGTGGATCAATAGGTGGCGCTAAAACGAAAAGCAACACGCGAATCTACAATAGTGGTGTTTATATGAATGGTACGAATCTCCAAAAGGAGGGTAATAATGTCTAAATAAAGCGCCGGTAGCTGAAACAGAAAGGAAGTGCAGCTAAGGAAATGAAACTGGTGGCCGGAACCGGAAGAAAGCGCCGATAGGGAAATGGGGATAATAAAATACTGGT
>NZ_DATMTE010000724.1:0-14181 GCF_035564935.1 Chitinophaga sp.
GGTAAAATTTTCGACCCCTGATTTTTCAGTAGACTATCCGGTTACCCGCTCCAGGAGAGTGGCTGCAGGGCAAGGTATTGATAATAAAGGGATCCAGCCTGCAGTAAAAGTGAATTTTAATGCAACAGGATGGCTGGAAGAAGTAGTAAAACAATTTTAATGCAGCAATCTTTAAGATCTGATTAACACTTGAAGATCATTTAAATCCCATCTTTATAAAACATAAGCGTATGCACACGCATATATGAGGGTTTAAAAATAGTAACAATGGTAGAAACGCTGCCTCACAATTCCTTGTGAGGCTTTCTGCTAGAATAGCTTTTGCTGCAAAAGGTCTATCAGTATGTGTGTAAGCTCATGAAGACTGTTGGGTTTCGTCAGGAAATACGAAGCGCCCAGTTCCCTGGTTTCTTTTTTGTCCAATTCATGTGAAGAGGTGGTATAGATCACCACAGGGATATGCTTTAAATGCTGCTGCTGCCGTATTTCTGCAAGGAATTGTTTTCCATCTACCCGCGGCATATTCAGATCCACGAAGATAAGGTCGGGTACAAGATCATTGTTCAGCTTCAGCAAAGCATCCTCGCCGTTTATAGCTTCATGGTAAATGATATCAGGTGCCAGCTCTTTTAGTACTTCACCGAATATCATCCTGTCATCTATATCATCGTCAATTAAAAGTACTGAGGTATATTTACAACTATCAGGCATATCATTTTGGAATAGAGACAAATCTATGATTTTGTTGTTATTTTATTATCATTATAATTCCATTTGGTGGTACTGTTGGAACGAAATGTGCTAAAAGCCGGTGTACAACACAGTTTGCAAAACAGCACCCCGTGAAAATTAAAACAAGCTCAGGCAAATGAATAAATTCTTTATGCAGCTTCCCCTTCCCAGGAAACTGATGTTAGTTGCTGTAATACCGCTGGCGTGCCTCGTATATTTTGGTATAGCTGTATTCAATAAGCAAAGTGAAGATATAACCACCATCGATAACCTGTTGCAAAAAATTACCACTGCTACTACCATTATGAAAGTGGCGGATGAGATCCATATGGAACGCAGGAACAGCGTAAATTATGTTTTGCAAACAGGCAGCCTGAATGATCTGCTTACGCAACGCGCCAAAACGGATCTTGCCATTGATGCTGTAAGAGGCAGGCTGCTGACCAATGATAGCCGTTTCTTCCAGTACTCCCTGCTAAATACACTTGCTAAGAAGAGAAAAGATATCGACAATAAAAGCATGCCCCAACGGGAAGTGCTGGATTATTACTCCAATCTTATTTTCCGTCTCAATGACCTGGCCACCGCCAATGCCCCGGATATCCCGGTATTGAGGGCAGTGCAGCAGGATATGAATGCACAATACCTGCTGGCCCAGATGGCTGCCTACCAGGGAATGATCCGGATGGATATTTATTATTTCATGTTGAAAAAGGAGGTATGGCCGGAAGATTTTGCCCGCGTGGAAAACAATGCCGATATGTATGCCGCCCTGCGTGCAGAACTGGTAGATAAAGCCTCTCCCGCTGTATCAAAGGATTATCTCAAAATGGAGTCTTCCAACGAAATGACTGTCACCGATGATTTTATCAGGAGCACTATCGCCTCCCGGAAAATTGATACCCTGTTTAATGCGGATTCCTGGTGGGATAATTCCTCCCTCGCAGTAGATCAGCTGAAGCAACTGCAACGTTCCGTAATGGACAAAATAAGCAGGGATGCAAAAATTATCTCCAAAAAGGAAAATGACCTGAAAACCCGATACATGTTGATATTGGTGGGCATTGTAGTGCTGGTGATAGTATTTATTTCATATACCATTAAAGGCATTACAGACAGCCTGGAAATGTTGCGGGCAGCTGCAGTGAAAATTTCCAGGGGAGTACCCGGATCAGCGCCGGAAGTGCATACAAAAGATGCGATCGGCAGTCTGGCGCGTTCGTTTAACGCTATTGATCAAACGAACCAGGAGCTGGCCACCGCGGCAGACAGTATAGGGAAAGGCAACTTCAACATAGATGTGAAGCCACGGAGTGAAGATGATGTTCTTGGTAATGCAGTGGTACAAATGGCCGCCGACCTGAAAACATTCCGCTCCAATGCCGAGCAGAAAATGTGGATTCAAACAGGACTTAACCAGGTAAGTGAAACACTGCTCAGTGAAAAAGATATGCATGCGCTTAGTAAAGATGCATTAACGGATATTGTACAGTATACCGGCGCACAAACAGGGGTACTGTACGTCAGGCAGTCGGGTGAATTGTACTTATCTGCTGAACACGCGTTATCGCCTGCTCATCCGGCCCCCCAGGTTATAGAGATAGGAAAAACCTTACTGGGGCAAAGTATATCCCGGAAGGAACCGCTATACCTTACGGAAGCGCCGGATAATTTCCTGCATATTGCAGGAGCCGCCGCTTCGGCCCAACCTGGTTATGTACTTATCATTCCGCTGATCCATGCAGGTATTGCGGAAGGTGTGATAGAGATCGGTTCCCTGTTTCCGTTTAAAGAACACGTGATCGATTTCGCCAAACAGGCCGCTGTAAATATTGCTATCGCCCTGCAAAGCACCAGGAGCCGTACACGCCTGCAGGAATTGCTGGAAGAAACCCAGGCCCAGGCAGAAGAACTGCAAACGCAACACGGCGAACTGGAAAGCCTCAACGTGGAACTGGAAGCGCAAACCCAGAAACTCCAGGTATCAGAAGAGGAACTGAAAGTACAACAGGAAGAACTGATGCAGTCGAATGCGGAACTGGAAGAAAGAAGCCGCCTCCTGGAAGAGAAAAACCAGATCATTGTAGAACGTAACCTGGATATTCATAAGAAGGCGGAAGAGCTGGCACTCAGCACCCGCTACAAATCAGAGTTCCTGGCTAATATGTCGCACGAACTGCGTACACCACTTAACTCTATCTTATTATTATCAAGGCTGCTTTCTGAAAACCACGACGCCAATCTTAATGGCGACCAGGTGGAATATGCACAGGTGATCAACAGTTCAGGTAAAGGCCTGCTCACCCTGATCGATGAAATACTTGACCTCTCGAAAATTGAATCGGGTAAAATGGAACTGGAGTTCAGCCAGGTATCCATTGCAGATATATGCGGCAATATGCAGGCATTGTTTGAACCGATAGCAAAAGAAAAAGGGCTGCAACTGCAAATACACAAAGATGCCGGCGTACCCGCTACAATTGAAACAGACCAGGTAAGACTGGAACAGATACTCAAAAACCTGCTCTCGAATGCGCTGAAGTTTACCGCCAAAGGATTTGTGCGGCTGGAAGTACTGGAAGGAGAAACCCTGCAAACCATCCGCTTTGCGGTAAAGGACACCGGCATTGGTATCCCCGCAGAAAAACAACAGGTGATCTTCGAAGCCTTCCAGCAGGCAGATGGATCTACCCGGAGAAAATATGGTGGTACGGGCCTGGGGCTGTCTATCAGCCGGGAACTGGCAAAGTTGCTTGGCGGGCAGATCACCGTAAGCAGCAACGGCAACGACGGAAGTGAGTTTGTGATCACGGTGCCTATACTGCGCAAATCCGCAACGCCTGCGACCCCATCTTCCATACTGCCGCCGCCGGTAGTGGAAGACCAGGAAGCAGATCAGAAAAAAAGATTCCTTTCCGCTACCGTACCGGAAGATGTATACGATGACCGCGGACTTATTGAAACCGGCGATCCGGTGATCCTTATCGTGGAAGACGATACCCATTTTGCAAAAGCTTTGCTTGATTTCACACATGCAAGGGGCTATAAAGGGATCGTATCTGTTCGTGGCGATGAAGCAGCCGAACTGGCCCGCATCTATAAGCCTATCGGCATCCTGCTGGATATTCAGCTGCCTATAAAAGATGGCTGGCAGGTGATGGAAGAATTGAAAAGCGATCCGGCCACCAGGCCGATACCGGTGCATATCATGTCTTCCATGGAAGTAAAAAAAGAAAGCCTCCTGAAAGGCGCAGTCGACTTTATCAGCAAGCCGGTAGACCTGCAGAGCATGCAGCTGATCTTTGAAAAAATGGAATTTGTATTACAGCGCTCTACCAAAAAAGTATTGATCCTGGAAGAAAATGCCAAACATGCAAAAGCGCTGGCTTATTTCCTCAGCAACTACCAGGTAAACTCGGAGATCAGCAATAATGTGGAAGATGGTGTATCGCTGCTGCAGCAACAGGATGTTGACTGTGTGATCCTCGATATGGGCATCCCCGATCAGCGGGCTTACGAAGCACTGGAAATGGTGAAAGAAATAAAGGGACTGGAAAATCTTCCTATTATCATTTTTACCGGTAAAAGTTTATCACAGGCAGAAGAACAACGTATCCGGCAGTATGCGGATTCCATTGTGGTGAAAACCGCCCATTCCTATCAGCGTATGCTGGATGAAGTATCATTGTTCCTGCACCTGGTATCGGAAAATGCGCCGGTAGCGCAGGCGGGGAACGGGAAAATGGGGGTACTGAATGAAGTGCTGAAAGATAAAACTGTGCTGGTGGCAGACGACGATGTGCGCAATATCTTCTCCCTTACAAAAGCATTGGAAAAACACCAGATGAAGGTATTGTCGGCCATTGATGGTAAAGAAGCGCTGGAGCAGCTGAAAGGGCACCCGGTAGACATAGTGCTGATGGATATGATGATGCCGGAAATGGATGGGTATGATGCAATTGCCGCCATCAGGAAACAACCGGGCCTGAGAGGATTACCGGTAATTGCCGTAACGGCAAAGGCAATGATGGGCGACCGGGAGAAATGTTTGCAGGCAGGCGCCTCCGATTATATTTCTAAACCTGTGGATGTAGACCAATTATTGTCGTTACTACGGGTATGGTTATACGATAAATCCATGAAGTAATATATAATGGAACAGAAACTGGTATTAATTGTAGATGATGATGCCCGCAATATTTTTGCACTAAAAGCGGTGCTGCGGTCCAGGAATATCGCGTCAATGGCTGTTGGTACCGGCGCCGAGGCCATCCGGATATTGTCGGCCGCCCATTCGGTAGGCGCTGTATTGATGGATATTATGATGCCCGACATGGATGGGTATGAAACCATTGCGGCTATCCGAGGCATGCCCGGGAACAGGCAGCTTCCACTGATTGCCGTTACGGCAAAGGCCATGGTAGGCGATCGTGAGAAATGCCTGGAAGCAGGCGCCGATAACTATATTTCAAAACCGATTGATGTAGATGAATTACTGTTACAGCTACAGCAATATTTATCAGCGTAAATGTGAGCAGGAACCCGATAAGTGAACAGGAAGTATCCCTGTTGCTGAATGACGTACTGGAAAGATACGGATATGATTTTACGGAGTACGCTCCCGCCTCCATTAACAGGCGGGTAAATCACCTGTACCTGGCCGATCGTTTCCCCAGCTTTGCTGAATACCGCTACCGTATTATTTCCGACCCGGCATATGCGCTGCGGTTTGTAGAAGAGATTACGGTAAATGTAACAGAAATGTTCCGTGATCCTTCCTTTTACCAGGCATTACGTACCCAGGTATTGCCGGTGCTGGCCACCTATCCGTCTATCCGCGTATGGCATGCCGGCTGCTCTACCGGTGAAGAGGTATACTCCTTTGCCATCCTGCTTAAAGAAGCGAACCTGCTGCATAAGGCGGTGATTTATGCAACTGATATCAATGCCGGCGTATTGGAAAAAGGCCGTAAGGGAATATTCAGGCTTTCACAAATGCAGCAATATTCCCGTAACTACATAGAATCAGGTGGCCGGGAAGATTTTTCATCGTATTATACGGCCAATTATGAATATGCGAAGTTCCGGGAAGATCTTGGCCGGAAGATCATCTTCTCACCGCATAACCTGGTAACAGATGGTTCCTTTAACGAATTTCAACTGATCATCTGCCGCAATGTGTTGATCTATTTTAATAAAAAACTGCAGGACAGGGTGCTCACCCTGTTCAGTGACAGCCTGGAACAGTTGGGTTTCCTGGCACTGGGAAGTAAAGAAACACTTAACTTCACCAGTGTAACAGACAGGTTCCGGCAACTGGAGAATAAGGAGAAGATCTGGCGGAAAGTGCAGTTGTAATAACAAAACAGGTAGCCTATGAGTACAGCACCATATTTATTTGTAATAGGTGGTTCGGCCGGCGGACTGCAACCTATTTTAACACTATTGCCGGGGCTTGTTGTTCAGATTCCCGCAGCTATACTGATTGTTTTGCACCGTCAGAACCATTATGAGTCTGTGTTAACGGAATTGTTGTCTGCCAGATCCAGCCTGCCAGTAATGGAAGCGGCGGAGAAAGAACCGCTGCAGCGGGCTACCATTTACGTTGCGCCTGCAGATTACCACCTGCTGATAGAAACAGATCATACCTTTTCCCTGGATGATTCGGAGAAAGTGAATTTCAGCAGGCCAAGCATAGATGTCACCTTTACGTCCGCAGCCCTGGCCTATGGCAGCCACATGACTGCATTACTGCTTTCAGGCGCTAACACCGATGGCACGGAGGGGTTGATAGATGTACATAATGCGGGGGGAACCACCGCCGTGCAGGACCCGGCAAGTGCAGATGTGGATTATATGCCAAAGCAAGCTATCCTGCAGGCTCCTGTAGATGTTATTCTGCAGCCGCAGGACATGGCAGCCTTCATTAACCGGATGGCAGGGGTATGATTATTGAAAGGGCATTGTAAAAAAAATACAGGGGCAGTATCCCTTGCCCGCTGGTTTTAACGATTATGTTGTATGATCTTAATTGTAGATGATAAGCCGGAAAATATATTGTCTATCAGGAAAACCCTGGAGCTTTACCAGTTCGAGGTAGACACTGCGTTGTCGGGAGAGGAAGCGTTAAAAAAAATATTGAAGTACAATTACACGCTCATTATCCTGGATGTGCAGATGCCCAGCATGGATGGCTTTGAGGTAGCCGAAGCGCTGTCTGGCCATAGTAAAGCCAAAGATATCCCCATTATATTCCTGTCTGCCGTAAATAAAGACAAACGGTTCATCGTAAAAGGATACGACTCCGGTGGTATCGATTATATTACGAAACCTGTAGATCCGGATATTCTCCTGATGAAAGTAAAAACGTTTTCCCGCCTTTACCAGCAATCCCAGGAACTGAAGCAAATGCATCAGTCGCTCAAGGAAGAAGTAGAAGTAAGAAAACTCGCCCAGGAAGCCCTGATTGCACATCAGCAACAGGTGAATGATATGCTGGAACAGAAGGTAAGGGAAAGAACAGAAGAACTGAGAGAGATCAATAAATCACTGGAAGCCAGTAACCACGACCTGCAGCAGTTTGCATCCGTAGCGTCGCATGACCTGAAAGAACCATTGCGTAAAATTCAGCTGTTCGGAGCTATTTTAAGGGACCGGTTCCTGCAAACAGATCCTAACGCCCTCTCTTATATGGAAAGGATTGTAGGCTCGTCAGAACGCATGGCAAGGCTTATTAACGACCTGCTGAGCTATTCACGGTTATCCGTGGCAAGCATAAACGAAATTGCCGACTTCAATAAAATTATCCAGGAGATCCTGGTAGACCTGGAGCTGATGATCACAGAACGGAATGCGGTCATCACTGTAGAGAAAATGCCTCAGATTGAAGCGGTTCCGGGGCAAATACGCCAGGTGTTTCAAAACATCATCAGTAACGCGTTGAAATTTTCACGCAAAGATGTGCCGCCCCAGGTAAATATTTCCGCCGAAACGGTAACCGATCTGAATCCCGATAGCGCAGTCTTCGCCGGCGGCCAATACTGCCGGATCATTATCCGCGACAATGGTATTGGGTTCAATGAAAAATATCTCTCTAAAATATTCACCATCTTCCAGCGACTCCATACCTCCGATCTGTACGAAGGCACCGGTATCGGGCTGGCTATTGCCAAGAAGGTGATCGATAAGCACGGCGGCCTTATTACCGCCAGGAGCAGGGAAGGAGAGGGCGCCACCTTTATTATTGTATTGCCCCTGAAACAATCCAGGACCATACCTGCCGAAATAAGCGAAACGCTGGTCTGACGCCGGATCACCATAAAAAAAGCCCGACACTGAGTGTCAGGCTTTACGGGTGGAGGATAACGGGCTCGAACCGTTCACCTCAAACATGCCATGCTTGCGCTCTACCAGATGAGCTAATCCCCCGTTTATTGTTGTTCGGGATGCAAAAATATATTTTTTCCTGTAAACACCAACATTTTATAGAAAATCTTTGAAAATTCCTTCTACAGTTTCTTTTAAATCCTTTAACAGCAAGGGCTTTCGCAGTAATTTAACTACCATGGGATTGGCGTTGGTACGGGTAATATCCCCATAATCCAGTGAAGAAGACACCATCACGATATGGCATTGCGACTTGATCTTCTGTGGATAGGTGTCAAATGCCTGCAGAAATTCAAAGCCATCCATCTCGGGCATCTGGATATCCAGCAGGATAACAGTAGGGGGAATTTTGGGCAACGCAATGTTGGAAGACAGGAACTCCAGTGCCTTATTGGCATTTACAAATGATATCACCGTTCTGCTGATTTGTTGAAATCCGATCAACTTTTCATGCAGTAACAAATCAATCTCGTTGTCATCAATCAATATGACTCGCAGGTCAGGTATCGAATTCATTTCTGTTAGGGATGGTAATTTCAAATTGGGTGCCTTCGCCATATTTGGACTCTACGTTAATGGTGCCACCTATTTTACTAAGCGCTTCCTTAACAATATACAAGCCAATACCACTACCAGGTTTATTATTATTTTTGGACCGGAAAAACATTTTGAAAATATTGTTCAGATGCTCACTTAAAATTCCGATACCATTATCACGTATGCAGATGGTGGCTTTATGCGGTTCTACTTTAACAGACAGGTTAACCATCGGGTTGGTTTCCTCCGGTTTCTGGTACTTAACAGCATTTGAAATAAGATTGTTTAAAATAACGCTGATCCTGAAGGTATCGCCCCTGAAATCCACTGCCTGATCCACATTGGTCTGAAAAAGGATCTGGGTGTTCTGCGGTTTGAACGCAGTAATGCAGTCGTTCAGCAGTGTATTGAAATCAATTCTTTCATACTCTACTTCCAGCCGGGAATTGCGGTAGTACTCAATGATCTTCTGGATAAAATCATCCAGCTTTAATACACAGGTTTCTACCATATTCATATAACCGTTGGGGTCTACTATCGAATTATCCAGCCTGGATAAATTGATAATACCCAATACAGACATCAGCGGGGAGCGGAGATCGTGGGAAGTGGAGTAAATGAAACGGTTCAGTTCATCATTTGTTTTCTCCAGCTCTTCTATCTTTTCGCGGAGTTGTTTTCGCGTACGGTATATTTCGTAGGCATTGTTGATGGTTTTATGCAGCTCATGCTCATCCCAGGGCTTCTTAATATAGGAATAGATATGCCCTTTGTTAATGGCGTCTATAATATCTTCCACATCGGTATAACCAGTCAGCAAAATACGCATAGGGTCGGGTAGCGTATCCTTTATCTCGTTGAAGAACTCCACACCGGTAGATACCGGCATCTTCTGATCGGCAATGATAATATGCACCATGATCTCTTTCAGCAGCAGTTTACCCTCCTGCGCTGAAGTAGCCGTGTAAATTTCATAACTTCTGCGGAAGCTTGCTTTGAACGCATTCAGGTTATGAATTTCATCATCTATGTATAATATTCGTATGCGGTTTTCTTTCATTAAAAGACCTTATGGTTAATTACGATAAATGATTTGCAATACTAAGAGGTAAATATATAATAAATTCCGCTCCTTCGCCAGGGGCCGAATGCACGATAATCCTGCCTTTATGCTTCTCTATGATACTGAACACAATAGATAATCCCAGCCCGGTGCCTTCCCCTACATCCTTAGTGGTGAAGAAAGGATCAAAGATCTTTTCCCGCACAGCCTCGGACATACCTGTACCCGTATCCTCTATGGTGATAACAATGAAGTTGTTTTCCTGTTTTGTTTTTATGGAGATAAATTCGTTGTGATGTTCTTTCTTGGTTTTAATCGCATTCAGGGCGTTGCTGAAAATATTCATGAACACCTGGTTTATTTTACCGGCATAGCACTCCACTTTTGGCAGCTCCGCATAATCTTTTACAATGTTCACATAAGGAGGAATGGCATTGCGCAATAATACCAGCGTGGAGTCCAGCCCTTCGTGGATGTCGATGGATTTCACCTCGCTTTCATCCAGGCGGCTGAAAGTACGCAGCCCTTTCACTATTTCCGCAGTACGTGTAGCGCCGTCTTCTATCCCTTTAATAAGGGAGGAAATTTCCTCGTGGATATAATCAATATCAATCTCTTTCTTGAACGCCGCAATATCTGCGAGCGACCTGGATATATCCGTGCTTCCAGGTAATTCGTCATAACGGTTCAACAACTCTTTCAGATCGGCAATATCCAGTTTCAACGGCTTGATATTGGACGTAACAAAGTTGATCGGGTTGTTGATCTCATGAGCAATACCGGCCGTGAGCTGACCCAACGACGCCATTTTTTCTTTTTCCACAAGCCGGGTTTGAGCATCTTTAAGGTTCGTTAACGCTGTGTTCAGTTCCAGGTTGGTGGCCTGCAGATCTTCAGTTCTGTCTTTTACTTTACTTTCCAGGATGATGTTCTGTTCCCTTACCAGTCTTTCATTTTCCTGTGATATAGCCAGCGCCATTTGCTGGGATGCTTCTTTTTCCGCTTTGAACACATTGATCTTGTGTGCCAGGGCAAAGGACAGTAGCAGCACTTCTATACCCGAACCGATCTGCAGCGCATAGTAGGTAAAGTTGTTGTAAGGCAGCACGTTAAAATTGCGCAATACAAAAATGATCACGCTGCTCAGGAATACAGACCAGGCCAGCAGGAAGTAACGGGCATCTTTTACGCCTTTCAGGCTGATGCGCCAGGCAACAACAAAAGCCATCGACGACGCCAGGAAAGCATCTATCTGCACAAATATCTGCGCAAAAGTATACATGTTCAGGAAAGTAGGGATCAGGCAAAGGAGGTACAGTATATTCACTGCATTCATCAGCCTGTGCCCAAGCCGGTAATTTACTTTGGTAGACAGGAACTTCTGTATAAACGTAAGCGCGGCAAGCCCGTTGAATACAGGTACCAGCACCGTTGCATGCATGGCCAGCCACGGGCTGTGGGGATACAGGAAACGGAACGAATATCCCTGCAGCGTTACCTGGGTAAGGCCCACACAAATGATGTAGCTTACATAAATAAGATAGCTGTTGTCGCGGGTAGATATATAGATGAAGAGGTTATAAAAAGTCATGGCCAGGATAACACCCACGTATATACCAAAAATGAGTTCCCGTTTGTTGTTTTTGTCATAAATGCTTTCGGGCGTACCCAGGTAAATGGGAAGCTGCAATTGTTCTCCGGCCTTCACTTTAAGGTAAAACTGCCGCGTTTCATTGGGGAGCAGGTGCAGGAGAAACTGGTAGTTCTGGTGGTCGTATCCCCGGTTTTTATAGTCAGTAAATTCTCCCAGCCGGGTTTGTTTAATGGCGCCGTCAGGCATCAGTTCATACAACGTGATGTCATCAATGATCGGGTACTCTACTTCCAGCAACAGCTTCTCCGCTTTCGACTGGTTGTTGATGGAAAATCTTGCCCACTGTGTATATGGAGTGATCTGCAGGTTAGGTACATCCTGGCCGGAAACCCTGAAAGGCTGTGCAGGAGCAGAGGCAATGGTGAGCGTATCTGCCTTGTCGGTATACAGCTCCAGGTAGCTGCCTATCTGTAACAGCGATTTGGTGTTTTTAAATACAACAGGTTGGGCCGTTGCATGAAACAGGGATATCAGGGTAAAGATTGACCATAAACCTACAATCTTATACAGCATCACGAAATAGATTAGTTATCAGGCTTGAATTTATGTGTTTTTTCAGAAATACCGTCCCCTTAATTGCTTACAGGGCGGAGTGGGCATGTGTGGGAATCCGGAGGTTGTAGTTTACCTCATAGGAACCCTTCGGGCCTACTTCTATTTTGGATTGTATAGGATTTTCACGCAGATCTGAAATCAGTAGTTTCTCTTTCGGATCAGCATGAGGCAGATTAAAACAATCATTGATCACCATTGCAGTAGCCAGGAAATCGTCTTTCGGGTAAAAGAAAGTACCCTTGTTACCCAGCTCCTCATCAATAACAAAGCCAACACGTTTCCCCACACGTGTGGTAATAGGCGCACACAACACGCGATAGCTGTCTATTGGCAACTGTGCGCACAACACAACGCCTACTCTTGCCAGTACCTGGCTGCCGATCCCCATTCCGGCCACTTCCTTGGAATTCCACATCCCGCAGAGTTCAGCACTGCCCTTTTTTACGAAAGAATATATTTTTGGATCGTATTTACCTATCGCCGTTTCAATGGGCAGAGGCAACACGCCGTCGGCAAGCTGTACGCGTGCCCCGCCATATGTTTTGGTACGTGTATCGTCCTCTACTATGATCACTATAGTATTCTCGTGCTGCATCCAGTCGGCGTTGCCGGAGGTTACCTGGGCGATGCCGAAATATATTTCCAGCAACCTGAGGTGACCGGTATAAAATCTCATACAAGCCTCAGGATCATCCGGAGCCCTAAATACCCTTACATTAATCATGACATTGCGGAATAGCGCTTATACAAGGCATAAGTATGTTAAACAATCAGCTGCTCAAAATCTATATAATACCTGCCTGAACTCTTTAACTGATCCAGGGCTATGCGACGGCATGTATCAGCCACCAGGGCTCCGCCCAGCACAACTGAAGAGGCCAGCTGGGGCCAGGTGGTAATGGTTTTGCCAATCTCGCCCAGGGAGTACTTCATCCTGGCCGAAGCATTTTCAAGGGCCAGCATGGGGCTGAAAACCGGCAGCTTCTCAGCATCCGTCAGCCCTTTTAAGGTGTCGATATCCACCTCCGGTATCAGGCCGTGCATCAGTGGCCTGTCCGGCTCAAGATCAAAACGCTCAATATCTATCATTCCCCGGTCGTTCATTTCCATCACAACGGGGATCTTCAGGGATTTTGCCTTTATCCGGCTCAGTATTTTAATATCCACACCATCGCACTCTTCCACGAAAATATCCAATACCCCATCAGCGGTAAAGAAATCGTCCATATTGGCCTCTGTCATACCATCCCCGTAGATCTTTACCTTGATAAAGGGATCCAGCTCTGCAATTTCACGGGCAGCTATCACCACTTTGGGTACCTGCAGGTTATGCACCCCGCAACGGATCCTGTTCATATTGGTTAGTTCCAACCGGTCAAAATCGGCCAGCCTCAGCTCACCACAAATACGCTCCATCACCAGGGTCAGCGCAATCGACTGCCCTACAGATAAGCCAACAATGCCAATTTTCTTCTTTGACAATACGGCAATTTCTTCGGCTGTGATCTTATGCTGGTTCCTGCTGGTACGCAATTCAATAAACTCAGGCTCATTTACAATATGTACCACCTGGCCGTTCCACGGATAATACACCCATACCCCAAATTCTTCCGGGGAAACCCCGTTGAGGTAGGCCTGTACTTTTTCCTCGTATTCCGCTGCAGTCAAGCGCTTAGTAGGATTCCTGATTTTCATCAGTTCCTTCAGCTGGGAATCGATATGGTCGTTAATGCGTAGGTGCGGACGGGTTTTCAAAAGGCTTTCGAAGGACTGACGATCTTTTGCGTCTTTCAAATCATAAAAAACAGGCTTGTAGTCATTGCTCTCATCCTGTTGTTTCCTGAGGTACTCTTGTATCATGTTTCCTGCTTTATCGAGGTTGGACCAGGTTTGCTTGCACTGGATTACGCTATATTATCATTATCGTTGTGTAAAGCAATTCCTGTTGCTCTTTAGTATTAGCTTAAATATTAATTATAATGTGATCGGTTATTACGTTGGCGTATTGGCGGGTTAATGAACAGGTCTATGTTTGCCTGCCAGGCCCGGGATAAATATATCTGGCATCACACAATTAACTACAACTCATCACTGTAATCAAGATATGAATGTAAGGTAAAATAGTAATTTAATATGAAAACAAAGTAAAAGTTTTCCTTTATTTTGATATTAAATTCCTGTTTTTATACTTTTACCTTAGTTTTAATATTACTTTTCATCTCCTCCCACCAGTGAGATTTGGTTTAATATTTGC
>NZ_DATMTE010000725.1:0-5773 GCF_035564935.1 Chitinophaga sp.
GTAATCAATATTAACAGATAAATTCAATTCCAGCAACCTGCTCCATCATGTCCCATCCTGCACTATCCTGCATGGTGGTTGCCCTGCCGGAGTTGATCTGGCCCCAGACCATGGCAGCCTTGCAGCAGTATTACCGGCTTCTTTCAGCAGAGCCGGTAACAGGATATATCTGTACAGTCTGCATCTGGCAAAATAGCCTCAACACACATTTCTTCGCAAGTCACTTAGAGAATAAACGCTTCTGAAAATATAGCAAAAAGATTCCCGGCGGCGAACAGTGTCAGGCAAGTTTAACCCGCTGGTGGATTGGCAGATATGTTATGTTTAATTATCTTTCCTGTCTGAATAAAATTTTTTTCCTGATCATGGAGGTTGCCATATTCATCCGAACCGGACCAAATAGAATGTTAGCCTTGCTTTTTGCTGCCCTGCTCGCGCTTTCCTGTTCCTGCCTGGCTCAAAACGGAACTGCTTTCACGGGGTATGGGAAGGTACCTGTAAAAACCCCGGATTCCCTTTTGCGGAAAGTACACCTTGCCACCGGTATCAAAGAAAAAATACTGGCCTTACAGCCTCTTTTGGCTTTCCATGCCGACCATGGCACCACGGATTCCGTGATCATTTATGCACAGCAACTCATCGGCAGTCTTAACCAAAGCGATCTTTCGGCTGCCGATAAACGGTCTTACCAGGTTTCCCTTTACCTTATCCTTGCCAACGCATACAATGAGGAAGGGCTGTACGACGAGGCGTTGCGTTATTACCTGCAGGGCGCCGGTATTGCGGAAACTACCGGTAACAGTGCCGCTGTGAATGACAACAAAATGGGCATCGCCAATGTATATGCTGCCCGTAATGAACACGACAAAGCCATAGCTGCATACAATGACCTGCTGAGTACCGTGCAGGATACACAACTGGAACATTTAGTATATGAGCGGCTGGGTATCATTTTCCTGGAACAGAAAAACCTGCTTCAGGCAAAACGGTATACTGAAAAAGCACTGGCTTATTTCCATCAGCAACACCAGGAGAAAAAGGAGCTGCAGGCCAAACTTACACTTGGTATCATTGCGGAACTAAACCAGCAAACCGATGAAGCATATGCTATTTACAATGAAGTAAAAAACAATGCAGAGCAGCACCAGTTCTTTGACCTGTATATCCATGCCGGGCAGCGGATGGGCGACTTACTGATGGCCCGGAAGGATTATGACAACGCAAAGGTTTTGCTATCCCTGGTATACACTAACGCGCTTCAGTGGAACGACCTGGAAGCGCAGCTGAAAGTATTGAACAGTCTTCGAAACCTGCACGCGGTAACAGGCGATTATAAAAACGCCTATGCACTCATGACCCAGTACATGGGCATTTTCCGGGAAGTATTGAACAGCCAGAATAAAAAGGAGATCAACGAGCTCGAAATTAAATACCAGACAGCCCAGAAAGAAAAAGAAATACTGAACAAGGAAAGCCAGTTAAATCATCAGAGAACGATAAAATACAGTCTGCTGATCGGCTTCCTCATCGTCCTGCTGCCAATTATAGGTTTGCTGTATATGTATTACCAGAAACTACAGGCGCAAAGCAAACTGAATGCTACCATGGAGGAAATAAACCGGCAGGAAATTGCCGCGCTGCTGAAAGATAAGGAACTGGAGCTGCTTAAAGCCTCTGTTACCGGCCAGGAGAAAGAGCGGAAACGGATTGCGGGTGAACTGCACGACAGCATCGGCGGCAATCTTGCGGCCATCAAATTACAGCTCTCTAACCAAACGGGGGTGAATAAGCTGGAAACGATTATCCGGCAGGTAAACGATACTTATCACCAGGTACGTGATTTATCACACGATCTTGTTCCGCAGCAATTCAGCAACACCGGCTTCACAGCGCTCATTTCAGGCTATATCCGGCAATTCAACGTACCCGGTAATGCCATTATCACCTTCCAGGCTTTTCCCGGTGAGGAAATTGACCAGATCGGCGCTTCACTGAAAGTGGAGATCTATAAGATCATCCAGGAGCTGATCACCAACGCCCAGAAGCACAGCCACGCTTCTAAAGTTGAAATACAGCTGACCCGGCTGGACGACATGCTGAAGTTGCAGTTTGAAGATGATGGCCGGGGATTTTCCATGGATACTGTGAAATTCGGCATCGGGTTTCAGAATATCCGTGAGCGTGTGAAATTATTCGACGGCGTATGTACCATTGACTCTTTCCCTTCGAAAGGCACAGTAATTGACATTGAAATACCTTTAAACCAGGAATTGCATGAAGCATAATATTATCCTTGCAGACGATCATAAATTGTTCCTGGAAGGACTTATCAGGTTGATAACACAAGACACGGACCTCCATGTACTTTATTATGCCCATAATGGTAAACTGGTCATGAACTATCTTGATCAGCACCCGGAAGAGCAGGTGGATCTCGTTATTACCGATATCAGTATGCCCGATATGGACGGCATCACCCTAAATAATTATATCAAGGAAAAAAGACCGGAGATCAGCACCCTGGTGGTAAGTATGCATACCGACAGCAATATGATAGATACGCTTATCCAGAATAATGTAGACGGTTTTTTATCCAAGAATGCAGATTCAGACGAATTACTGGAAGCGGTAAAAATGATCCTCAAAGGCGGGAAATACTTTTCAGAGGCCGTGAAACAGGAATATCTCAAAAGCGTGTTCAACAAGGAAAAAGAAACCCTTGAAATGCTCACTTCCCGGGAAAAGGATGTACTGAAGCTGATTGCGGAAGAATACACCACCCAGGAAATCGCGGACAAACTCTTTCTCAGCAAACACACTATTGAAAGTTACCGAAAGACCCTCATCCTAAAATTAAAAGTGCGCAACCTGGCAGGTCTCACCAGGTATGCTGTTAAATTAGGGCTGCTTAGTTAACCCCCTGAAAACAGGGGGGTGAATTTCACTGGATACGATGTTGCTGACCCTGTTGTACCCAGCTACCTTTGTTGCATAATAAAACAATCCTCTAACAAAAAAATGCAACATTATGATTTACGGAATAACATTAATCCTGCTGAGCATCATTGCCGTTCCCTCCCTGATTTTATCTAAAAAGCCAAACGCAAAGGAGTTGCTGGAAAACGTAGCGCCCTACCAGGGATGGATAGGAATTGTTTTCTGTTTCTGGGGCATATGGGGGCTTGTAAGCGCCGTTTTAAATATTGGCTGGCTTACATCGGCGCCTATCTGGTGGACCACCTTAGCGGCAGGCAGCCTGGTGGAAGCATGTCTTGGTTTCTTACTCGGGTTCCCGCTGATCAGTAAGTTTTTCCTTTCCGGCAATGAAAAGGCCAGGGAAAAGGCAGTAAGTATCAGGGCAAAGTTAGCACCCAAACAGGGCAAACTGGGCATCCTGGGCATTATCGTTGGCGTATGGATGATTGTAGCGTCCTTCGTGTTTACGATTGCGTAACATTATTCTTTTACAACTCAACTTTTAACCGATGAAAAAAATAATACTGGCTGCCATCATATTGGTGTCGGCATTGGGAAGCTATGCCCAGGAACAACAAAACCACGCTATCCAGGTTTATGGCGTTGCCAAAATAAACCGGGAGGTGGAAGCTTACCTGATGGATTTGTCCATAGCAGTAGATTATGGAGAATCAGAAAGCAAGAAATCTTTTGAAGAACTGAAAAAAGGCTTTTTCGCAAAGGCAAAAGAAGCTGGTTTGAATGAAAGCCAGTTTAAAGAAGATAAACTGGGGTACCAGGGATTACAACTTTTCAGGGAAGGCACATTATATACGTTCGAAACCCGTTCCCGCGACGAACTGCTGAAGGCAGCCAGGCTGGCAAACGGCAGCGTTATCAGTATCACAGCTACAAGGGTAAAGTTTAAACCTGTTGTGAAAGATGAAAAACAATTCGAGGCGGCATTTCTCAATAGCAAGGAGAAAGCAGCGATCATTGCAAAGGCAATCAATAAAAAACTGGGGTCAGTGTTAACAGTGACGGATCTTACCTCCCAGGAATCCAGGGTGGAAGAGAGCTATTTCTTCAAACCAGCCGAGGATCAGTATCTTTCCCTGCTGGTTAGTTTCGCGATTGAATAGCCGGCCTTTTATCCATTTTTGACCCCAAAGGTTTGGAACGTTGATCCAACCAGGTATCGGATAAATCGAAATGTTGAAATTTTAGAAATACCTGAATGGCGCAAAGAGCCTGGCCCAGGCATTTATTTTGAACGAAGGGATTACTGTCATCGGTCAAACCACTGTTTAAATGTCTTTGCCTGCAATTTGCTCACATTAATTTCTTCTTTGAAACCTGGATTTAATCCGATACCTACTTTGCCGTATTTGAGCGGATAGTATTTCATAATGGCCTTATGATTAACGATCATATTCCTCGCTGCCCGAAAAAAAATGTTTTTATCCAAATACTCCTCGATTTGATTCAGGCTTTGAGATAGAATACGGTCACTGCCTTCAAAAGTTCGGATAAATACCCGTCCGGATGTTCGATAAAAGTAGGCGATAGAATCAACCGGGACAGGTATACTGCCAGTAGGAGTATGGGCAATAAATATTTTTTTGGGAACAGGACCCTCGCTTTTCTCTTCTTCAAGTGCCGGTACAATTATATCAATGCCAGCATCGACGGGCGTCGTCTGGATAAGATGCAGGAGTTGATTGCAGCGCCAGACCAGATACCGGACCAGATAGTAACCATTAAAGATACTGATCAGGGCAATAATAAAGGGAAAGACGTAGAATCGATAATTATAAGCAAAGATATTATTGCCATACATTTTGAGGTACGATGCCGCAAGCATGAAAACAACAATGCCCGGAACGATAATGCCTAAAAGTATCTGCAAGATCACTCTAAGAAGCGTCTGATCGTACCAGTCATATCTACGGTCCAGGAAAACAGTTGCCTGGTAAATAAGGTTTACAATAAGGAGCATAATCAAAAGTGTGCTTCCAAATTCGATCAGATAGCTTTTGTCAAAAAGATGGGATGACCATGGTTCAAGGCTGACATATTCGGTGATGATGTGGGAACCGCTAATTGCAGCGATGATTCGAATGGTGCAGTCGTTATAGTACGCTGCCCTTTTGAAGGCTGGAGAGGAGAGTTCCATATTAGATATTAATTTTATGTAAATGACAAATAAAGTCGGAACGTTTGTTATTTTTGCGTATGCAACATCAAGGTCTCAATAACAAAAGAATAGTGCTTGTACATTAGAAGAAACAGCAACAGGTGGAGGTTTTCTCTAACCTCAAGAACTTCTGTCTTAGCTATCCTCAATACAATTATAACCGGTAGAGGCCGTGACTTTTTTGGTAAATCAATTGCTGAAAAAAGGTCAGCGAATGGATAAAACCGTTGTTAACAAAATCACACAATCAAGATGATAATGGCTTCAGGAAGAGAAGTGGATCTTCCGGATGTTCGCGAATTAAAGAAAATAACTCCTCAAAAGAGCCACCAGACCCAAAAGAGTAAAGGAAGAAACTTTAGGAAGTTCCAACAGTTCAATCGGGCAGCTCGCCTGTTTTACGGCCTATGTTGAGAAAAGCTCGATGAATCACTCTCAGATTCCTGTCAGGCACTTTGTTCCTTTACAAAGTTTCTTATTAGGGTTAATACCTCATCAAAATGGGTGTCCAGCACATCGTGCCCTCCGTCCAGAATATGAATTTGCGCTTCGGGTAAGTCACTTTTATAACAAGGCACCTCTTTCACAGAAAAGAATATTTCATATTTCCCCCAGATAACA